>CAYSMG010000148.1:0-3435 GCA_964432045.1 uncultured Eggerthellaceae bacterium | reverse complement strand
ATTTCCGGCCTGGGTCAATATTGCCCTTGACAATGTTCTACTCATATTAAAAAAGTCACCGTCTAAGACGATGACTCTTGTTTCAATGGAGCGGGTGACGGGAATCGAACCCGCGTCAGAAGCTTGGAAGGCTTCGGTTCTACCATTGAACCACACCCGCATTTACCACACCTTTTTAAGCGCGAGCGCTATTCTACCGCAAGTGGGCCAACCCAACAATAAATGCACAAGCTTGCCGCCCTTCTTCTTGCCCCCTCGCCTCCTCATCCATAAGACCTTAGGAGCCTGGGGACTTCTAACTTTCCATGCTCACGCGCCCCCGAGTTTAAAAGACAATGAGCAGAGCACTGTGAACCCCTACTCGTATCGTCTCTTCATGTATCTGCGGATCGGGACTGATAATGGATATGCCATAAGGAGCTTTTAGAAGCCCAGCGTTCTGCTCATAGTATCTTAGACAAGCTGGGCCTTTAGCGCCTGCAGCGCCCTTCCTCGGTGTGAAATAGCGTTTTTCTTTTCAGCCGACACCTGAGCAAAGGAAAGCCCGTCCAACTCATCCGGGTAAAACAGGGGATCATAACCAAAGCCCTCTTCCCCCTGCGCTTCAAAGCCAATACGGCCCTCTATGCTCCCCCGAGCAGTAAGCTCCTTACCTTCCTCGTCGATATACACCAGGGTGCAAACAAAACGCGCCTGCCGCCTTTCCTGTGGCACGGCGGCAAGTTCAGCCAAAAGCTTGGCATTATTGCGCTTATCGTCGCTGGATTCACCGGCATAACGGGCCGAATGCACCCCTGGTGCCCCCTCAAGTGCATCAACCTCAAGCCCTGAGTCATCAGCAATCACCGCATAACCCGCACAAACCTCCCAAGCAGCCCGGGCCTTTATTCGCGCATTCCCTAGAAAGTCGGGAGCATCCTCTACTGGGTCAGACACAAGCCCCATCTGCGCTAAGGTCTTAAACTCCCAACCCGGAAAGGGCAAGGCCTCGGCAATTTCTTGGGCCTTATGCGCATTGTTTGATGCGATTACCACCGTTTTCATAGCTTTCTCCTCCTCTTAATGCCTCTCAAGCCCTAGCTTACAAATTAGCCTTCGGATTGACATCAAGATCAATATGAAAGATCAATATGAGCCACCTCTTCAAGCGGCTGTCGAAAGACCCTGCTACCAAAGGAACGGAACTCTTCTATATCTTGGCCCGTCGTAAAAAAACGCCGGGTAATTGGAGTGCCCTCAGGTGCAAGGGCTCCTTTGCGCGCAAGAATTTCTGCCACATCACGCGCTGCTTCTTGAGCAGAAGAAATAAGGGTAACCTCACGTCCCACCACTGCCCCAATTAAGGCCTTAAGCAAGGGGTAATGGGTACAACCCAAAACCAAGGTGTCAATTTCACAGCGCCTTAAAGGTTCAAGGTATTCCTTTGCAATTTCTTGAAAGGCTGGACGAATATAGACCTTCGAAGCTAGGGAGGTGTAGTCTTCCACCGGGCCTTCTGCCATACGAATGCCTCGTTCAGCAATTTCAACAAAACGCGGAGTTGCAGTAGAAAAAACGGTGATGCCCGCATCAATGTGGCGAATCGCTTCGGAATATGCCCCTGATTCTATGGTTCCCTTGGTGGCAATAACCCCCACGCGTCGATTGCGCGTCGCGTGTACAGCGGCACGCGCCCCAGGCTCTACGACCCCTATAACCGGAACTGAAAAGCTGCGTTGAGCGTGCGCCAAACCAGCCGCCGTTGCGGTATTGCAGGCAATAAGAATGAGCTTTACCCCCTGGCTAACCAGCCAGGCACCGATTTGCTGCACAAAGCCATCAACCTGGTTTAAATCGCGTGGGCCGTAGGGACAACGGGCAGAATCGCCCAGATAGATAAGAGACTCCCCCGGCAAGATCTTGGCAATCTCGCGCGCAACTGTAAGACCGCCAAAGCCAGAATCGAACACTCCAATAGGGGCACGTGCGTATGCGTCATCTGTAGTCATGCTGGCAAGTATACCAAGCAAGCCGCTTGTGATTTGCCTGAACACCCTCACCCAACAATAAGAGCAAGCTCTAGGCAGCTAAAACACAAAAACCTAAAATACGAAAGCGAAGCCTTCGGCTTTCTCCTACCAGTGCGATATCACGCAGTCGCCCACTTGTATCAATTCATAGAGCTCAGCAGCCTTATCAGTCGGCAGGTTCACACAACCATGACTCCCATAACCTTGAGTATAGAGACTCCCTCCAAAGGCTGACTGCCAGCTGGCATCATGAAGACCAATAGAGTTACCCACAAAGGGCATCCAGTACTGAACCTCGGTCTCGTAATCTATTTCGCCATCCTCGTAACCAATAAGCACAGACGGACTTTCCTTTGAATTAAGCCAATACACACCTACCGCAGTGTCATGTTCGCCATCGGGGATTCCTGAGATGCAGTCCGATTCCCATATAAGATCACCGTTTTCATCGTAGAAGTAAACATGCTGTTCGGAAAGGTCGATATCAACATAGCGATTGCCCCAATCGCGCTGACCAACCCCATTGTAGGCATCTCCAGATGATATACAGCTAATAGCCTGTGTATCCACTGTCGCCGATAAAACCGCATCCTGTACCTGGGTAAGCAAGGCATCTGAATCTATTTCCCAGCCATACACCCCACCAGAAACGGTAATCTCCTTCCCGTCTGCCCGTGTATAGGTACGGGTGGTACCCACGGTGTTGCATTGAGAGGCAAGATCGCTCACCCAAGCGCTCAGCGTTTCTTGGTCGAGGGTGACACTGAGATCTTCCCCTAAAACAACCCACTGAGAAATCAAAGAAGCGTCAACTTCGGCAACCACGTCATCATCTAAGGTAAGGGTAAGGTCGGTCCCTAGCAAGGAATTAGCCTGCGATATCGCATCAGCCAAAGCTTCATCATCTGAAAACACGCTGGGCTGCTCAAGGCAGTCCTCCTCAAGGGCAAGAGTTCTATCCATAACTAACACCGCAGCATCCACAGCACTGATAACTGCGTCGGCATTAAGCGTAGTGCCAGCCTGTTCTTCTTGCACCACAAAAGCCTGGCTTGTCTCGTCAAATACTATCGTGGCATCCTGCGGTGCGGTCCGTCCAGCATTAAAATCTTCTACCGCCGCACGCACGATCTCTTCTAAGCCGCTTTCGTTATAGGTAGTAATCAGTTTTTCAGTTTCATCGTGCGTGAGGAAAACTTCGAAGGGCCAAAGCCAGGCGTTTATGTCCTCGTGCATACTGCTTACCAAGGCGGAACTGTCGAGAGAAAGACCCGCTGTTTCAGAATCTAGCTCAAGGCTAAAGCCCTGACCTGACACTGAAAGCGTATAGTTATCTATTGCATCCTCAAGTTCTTGCTGTACCTCTTCTAGGGTGTTTAAAGATAGGTCGAACCTACCCGCTGTGGTATTGGGATAAAAGCGCCCA
>CAYSMG010000147.1:0-3437 GCA_964432045.1 uncultured Eggerthellaceae bacterium | reverse complement strand
GGCGCAATCAAACACATGCTTTTGACCCCGATATCATAAAATGATATAAGCTTTACAAAATGACTGAAGTATTCGCCGCTTTACACGGGCGGCTTTATCAAACCCCACTCATAATCTGAAAGACCGAGCTCTATACATTATTTTTCTACGATTTCTGGATTATTTTTTCTAAAACGGTATATCGATCTTTGTAAATATCACACTCTATCCATACAGTAAACTCGCCGAACCTTGGAACCGCCTCTTCGATAACCTTGCCGCCACAAGGACACTGCTACTCCTCAGGGATCATATGTGTGATCGCCATATTACGATAGAGCTCCCTGCTTGTATGTAAAACCACATCATCACTATGTATTCCGCGCCTCTGTTTGCAAATATTTTCAGGGGCAGCAAAGTGAAGCCGTTTGACATATCCTTCCATCGTTTAAATTTATCAATAAAACAAAAAACGAGGTCTTCTTTTTTCTCTATCAGATAAAATTGTGATGCGCTAAATATTGTTGGGTTATTCCTTCTGATTGTGCTGCCTAGTTATACTATACATATCTATAACAGCAGGCTCATATTCATGCTCAGCGCCAGACCAATCACGTGACAATTCCATTGATAAGATATCAATTGTACTGTTGTAAATTGATTCATTTATATCCTTATCCGCAACGACTCTTACGACAATCTTGTCTGTTCTTTTGCTCTCAGCTTTAAAATCAATATAAATTGAATTAGTTTTATAAAAGGCATTTATAGGTAGTTTATAAAATATTTTATCATTTATCAGTATTTCATACGAAATTCCACCCATAGCCCCCTGCACATAAGATGTTTTAACTACGAACTGATATATATAATTTTTGTTCTTTTCAACGTCATAATCAATAACTATAGCGCAAAAATCACCTTTCTTTATCCTGTTTGATGAAAACCCGATACATGCGCCATGTCTATACGCTTCAAACAAATAAGGAGGATTTACCTTACATCTTTCAAATATATTTCCTGAAAACGTTTTTATATTGTAATCAAAATTAACTCGTCCTATTTGAATTTTATTTTTATTTATTAAATTATAAATTTTCTCCGAATTATTTGGCAACCCATAATCCAACAAATCAGGCCATAAAATGTTAACCACTCTATCATATATAATTGCTCTATTACGGTAATAAGTTGGCATACCCAACGCTATATCGAGTACTTTTCTGCAGTTAAATAACTGAAATGTGTCCACAACCAAATCAGTTATTGTTAAAACTGCGCCAGAAAGCCAAACGCTACATGAATATTCCCAATAAAATAACTGGGGCACTGGATAGTCAAATACATTATCAAAGCTATTTTCAAAATAAAATCTCTCAAAAAGCTTGCTTGCTTCTTCAAAATATTTATACCCTTCAGAGTATCTATTGGTTTTTGCAAAATGTGCGCCAATATTTGTATCGCTTTGAATTTTATTGAGCGGAGAGTGCGCGTCACTTCTTATTGTTTCTATCAAATTAGACCGCAAATGAATACTATGTACGGGGAATAATTTAGAGTACGGGATGAGCACATGGGGGATATGCCAATGATAGTGATTTTTTTCTAAAACTTTCTTCAACCCCTCGGGTAATGGTTTCTGCGGAATAGTAATTTCTTTAAACTTTAATTTTTCCTTATCGCACAGATTTTTTGCAAAATTCAAATTTCTCTCTCTATCTTCACTATCAAACACTCCTACAGACAGTTCTTTGTCACGATATGTAAAATAATTAAGCCCGTTTTTTATTCCTCGTGTTGCAGCCAGTGTAATTCTGCTATCGTATCCAGCGGTTAAGCTTTG
The DNA here is from genome assembly GCA_964432045.1 of uncultured Eggerthellaceae bacterium. Taxonomy (GTDB): domain Bacteria; phylum Actinomycetota; class Coriobacteriia; order Coriobacteriales; family Eggerthellaceae; genus Aphodovivens. Next base: position 1,615 of record CAYSMG010000147.1, on the reverse strand, counting down.
ATAAACTCTATAGTAAGCAGAAAGAGTTTCTGCCTCTTTTTTAATAATATATGCAATCTGGGAAGTCGCATCTGTGACGTTAGTATCTTTAGTATTCTGACGTGGCCAAAAGCGCGTAATAACCATTTCTGGCAATTTTAATTTATGATTTGCTATAAGAATTTTAATATCCGTCCATGGAGTATTGTCTCCAGGCATCACCCAAGGATAAGCCCTATTCTCTTTTTTCATATCGCTAACCCATTCACAATAATTCCCATAGAATGGATGTTCCTTTGTTTTTACGATATCATGAATCAAATTATAATGTGAGGCAATAATGGGTTTTTGGGTTGAATAATATATGCTTCTTGCGCCTGTAGCATCATTTAAAACATATAGTTCATTATTTAATGAATAAAAGCAGGCAAATCTGCCATTCAAATCATCTAAATACTCAAAAAAAGCTTGTTCGGATACGAGCAATTTATGAAGAAGATTCTCTGTAATGAGATTAAACTCCATATGCCCAGCAATGACATCCATACAGTAATTACCGCATAAACAAACCCATACCGCTACTGACCCTTTACAGCATAGCTTAACCTCAGGAGCTATGGCAATATGATATTTGTTTGGTAATTGTTCAATACGCCAATCATCTTGCAACACCACGGGGGGGGCAGAGACTATTTCTTTTGTTTTGGCAACGATAAAGCCATATTTATAAATACCACCATCCCAAAATTTTATTCGCTTACTCATATGCATAACCCTCACTTTTTGACCATCTTCTATGTTTTCATCGCATAATTCTGCTTCAGATTAATAAATTCACTAAAGCTAGTTTATCTTTAGGACAAATTATATCTCCTCAAGTTTGTAGCCATTATAACATTGTTCTATATCCTATATCCTATCTTCATACTCACGGAATTTGCAATAATAAGATTCAAGCTTTAACCCATACTCGCCTATAATCATAACTTTTTTACAAAGTTGCAGTATTCTCTTCTTGTTTTTTCAATGCACAGAACTGAAACGGGTAAATTCATGCGTCATTTGTATAAAAACAGGATGACTTTCCTTAATGCTATTATCTTCCGACTGGGCTTATATGCCGATAGTAGTTCTCGCAAATTTCTATCAGCCCGTAGTCAGTTTCTGATATTTTAGCCAAAGAGTGCCTTATACTGGTTTTTCGCTCCCTTCGCCCTTATGATGCCCTATTTCTCATAAAATCTAAATACAGCTTTCATTGTTTTACGCAATCCAAATTTACGCAGATAAGAGAAAAACTTACGCATTTTGGTAAATGGACGCACTACTATCCACCAAAAACGATTTGCGCACAACCTTAGTCGGATTCTCTTTACACGCAAATTCGAGAGCTCGGCCTTTTTCAGTGCGCACACGCACCCAATGGCGGTGGCACACGCCTTTAATTCCTTCTCCCGTGTGCGCACCGATATAGCATCGCGGAAAAATGGATACTCCTCTATTAAAGGCTCTGCCGCTGCCCTTATATCCGACACGATGAATTCGACATTATCTGCGCACAAATGTACGCGACTGCCTGCCAGCACTCCCATGCCCCACAGCCACACAGATCTGTTGTGCGCGTCCTCTCTCCGCA
>CAYSMG010000146.1:1242-3448 GCA_964432045.1 uncultured Eggerthellaceae bacterium | reverse complement strand
GCACAAAAAGCCTTAGAGGCCGGGGCTGATGTGGTCTATGTTTCCGCCCTAAATCTTGAGGTGGACAGCGCCCAGATGGCTGGGGTCTTGCTCGGCAAGCTCGAAGCTTCCTATCCAAAGGGTAGTGTAGTGGCCCTTCCCACCATCCAGCACGATGCGCAAAAGGGCACGCGTGAGTACGCCTGCAATAAGGCAGAGCTTTGGTCTTTGGTCAAGGCGGGAAAGGCAGTGTATGTCGATAGCCTTTCTGCTCTGTACCGAGCAGCTTCTTTAGGGGCGCAAGCCGAGGTGGGAGTGCATTTGCCGCTTGTGAATCGCGCTGCCTTAGACTGTGCGGCACGTTTGGGGGCAAGGCGCGTTTGGCTTTCGCCCGAGTTGAATCTTGGTCAAATAGAAGAGCTGGCGGCACTGTCTTCTTTACCCCTTGGCATTACGCTTATTGGCTCACAAGAGCTGATGGTGACCGAACACTGTCTTCTGATGAGTGAGGGTCCCTGTAATCAGAACTGCGCACAGTGTGCACGGAGAATGACTTCTCATGCCCTGCGCGATCGTAAGGGTTTTGAATTTCCCCTTATGAGTGATGCCTTAGGTCGAAGCCATCTCTACAACGGGGTGCAACTTGATGTGGTCCACTTGCTGTCTGATTTGCTCAAGGCGGGGCTTGATGCCTTTTTAGTAGATACCACCCTGATGGATGAAGACCAAGCCGCCTCGGCAGTGGCTCGCGTGGCGCAGGCACGCAATCTTGCGGCAAAGGGGAAAAGCTTAGCTAAGCTAGCGGGCGCAACAACCGGGCATCTTTTTCGTGGTGTAAGCTAACTGCTTGATAAGGCTTCAAAAGGCGTGGCTTTTAGCAAAGCTTTAGCCTTTAGCCTCTGCCGCAAATGCAAGCACCAGAGAGGATATCCTTCCCTGCGCATTAGAGGGCATCGCCCCTCGTACATTTTATGCGAACTTGAGTATATAGTTACCAAATAATAGATGAAACCTCTTGGCAGATGTGGCAAAATAGTCCTTTTAGGAAAGCCTATTGTATTTCGCAAGCTAGCTATGTGCTGGGCGAATTGATGAGATGACCTGAAAGAGGATTTAAGAGCGCAATGGCAAAGGAAATGACAAACACAACAAAGAAGAGCAAAAGGCGCAGAAAGGCCGGCTCGGATACTCGGCGCAATGTTTGGCTGTTGGTTTTAGCAGCCCTGCTTATGGTGGGCTCTATTTTTATGTTCACACCTCCGCAAGAGCGCATCACCCAAGGTCTTGATATTCAGGGCGGTCTTTCGGTCGTGCTTACGGCAACGGGCGAAGATGGAGAAACGCCTTCGACTGAGGAGATGGAAAGCAGCCGTGCTATTATCGCCAGCCGCGTGGATGCCTTGGGTGCTTCCGAGGCCGTTGTGCAGGTACAGGGAAGCAATCAGATTTTGGTGCAAATTCCGGGTATGTCTGATACTCAGGAAGCCCTAGATCTTATTGGCCGTACCGGCCAGCTTGAGTTTGCCCGTCTGGACTCTTTCACCGATGAAGATGTGGTAAGTAGTATCGAGAGTGGTAGCTATGCTACTTCCTCCTATTACTATGACGACTTCGGCAATGCCTTCCCCACTGGTGAGACAACCTACCTTGAGGTAGAAGAGGGAACCTACACTCCGCTTATCACCGGCGAAAACATTACGAGCGTTTCTGTGGATCAGGAAAGCCTGACTTCGGCTTATTACGCCGTCAATATCACTCTTGATAGTGAGGGAACCGAGGCCTTTGCCGAGGCTACTACAGACCTTGCTTCAACGAATGGTCAGATTGTCATTATCTTAGATGGCGAGGTTCAAAGTGCTCCTTCGGTACAGTCGGCTATTACCGGTGGCCAGGTTTCTATTACCGGTAATTATTCCTTAGATGATGCCCAAAACCTTCAAACCATTTTGGAATCGGGTTCTTTGCCAGTGAGCTTTGAGTACTCGCAAAGTCAGGTCGTAGGACCAACGCTGGGCCAGGATGCGCTGGCATCGGGTGTTGTTGTGGCCATTGTCGGCCTGGTTTTGGTGCTTTTGTACCTCATATTCTTCTATCGCGGCCTTGGTGTAATTTCTGCCCTGACTATGGGGGTCTTTGCCGTGTTCTACCTGGGTCTTTTGGCCCTGCTTTCCTACTTTGGTCTGTTTAGTCTTTCGCTTGCAGGCATTGCGGGCATAGTGCTCACCAT
>CAYSMG010000146.1:0-1142 GCA_964432045.1 uncultured Eggerthellaceae bacterium | reverse complement strand
GACTTGGTGGCCATGCTGGTCTTCACCATGCCGATTATTCGCCTCTTGGCTCCTCGTATTATTCCCAAGCATCCCGCCTTCTGGGAAATCAAAGACTGCCAAGAACTTGCTGCTGCTGAGGCGGCTGGCCCTCTTACTAAAAAACCGCGTGGTCGCTTTATCAAGCGCGATATTGACTTTTTGGGCAAGCGCAAGATTTTCCTCACCATTGCTGCGGTAATGATTGTGGGGGCGGCGGCCGTGGTGGGAATTCGCGGTATGAACTTTGGTATTGAATTCCAGGGCGGCACCTCTATCTCCTTCCACGATACCGGTGATGTTTCTATTGACGAGGTGCGCGAGGCCATTGCCGATGCGGGAGATGATGATGCGGTGGTGCAAACCACCTCTTCTGACGGAGAAGAGGGCTTTTTGGTACGCAGCTCTATTACCTCGGCCGAAGAAGCTGCGGCTCTTGCCGATGAAGTTGCAGCGGTCTTTGGCTGGGAATCTGACACGATAGAGGTAACCACCATTGGGCCTGACTGGGGCACCAGTGTTATCCAGTCCTCGCTTATAGCGCTCTTGGTGTCCTTTGTGCTGATTGTTGCCTATATCGCTATTCGCTTTGAATACAAGATGGGTATCTGTGCCATTGTGGCCCTGCTGCACGATATCATCATCGTGGTAGGTGTGTATGCCCTGGTAGGGCGCGAAGTTACCCCAAATGCGGTGGCCGCCTTGCTGACCATCTTGGGTTACTCGCTTTACGACAAGGTGGTAGTCTTCCATCGCATTAACGAGAACATGAAAAGCGATGACGGTAAGTGCACCTTCATGACCATGGCAAACCGCTCACTTAACCAGGTAATCATCAGGACGATGAATACCTCTATTGCGCAGCTGGTACCTGTCGTTGCCATGCTTGCCTTTGGTGGTGAGACCTTGAAAGACTTCGCCTTTGCCATGACAGTGGGTCTTATCTGCGGTGCTTACTCCACTATTTCAGTGGCAACCCCGCTTTACTCCATTTGGAAAACGCGCGAGAGAAGATATGCCCGTCTGGTGCGCAAGTATGGCACGCAGGTACAGCGCTGCTATGTAGGCTATCTGCCGAGCGACCCGCGTGTTGCAGGACTTTTGGCAGCGGGTGAGGCTGAAGC
>CAYSMG010000145.1:0-3472 GCA_964432045.1 uncultured Eggerthellaceae bacterium | reverse complement strand
TACCTCTGCTGCATCCAAGAGAAGTACTGAGGTATCCTGCGCTGTGCTATTTGTGGTTGCCGTATTCTTAAGTATCCGAATACCAGTATCCCACGCAGGTGATGTTGAGATCTTGCCATCTGGGTGGGTGGTGCCATCTGAGTGGCTGGCATCAAGCTGAATGTCGTCTGGATGGATGGCTAAGAGGTCGGCGTCAAGCTGAACACCATCTGAGTGGCTTGCTAAGGGTTCGGGGTCAAACTGGATACCATCTAGACGGGCAGCGTCAAACTGAATATCAGGATAGGTATTTTGCTCTCCGGGCAGACCAAGGGCAGCCTCTAACAAAATAGCAGGCTCACCTTCGTAGCTTGCCTGGGCACAAATGCCCAAAAGCGCACTAGCTGCATCGAAGAGTCTCCCTACCGATGAGGTATAGGGGGTATTGATGCCCCGCTCTATCATGCGCTCACACAAGTTGCAGGTGTCTTCCCCCAACTGCGATAAAAGATCTGCCGCCCCGGGGTGATCAAGCAGATCGTAAGCCCACAACACCCCATAGGCCATGCGCAGCGGGTTTTTCACCGCAGCAGCACCCCCTGGCATGGGTACATAGGCAAAGTTTGCAAAACGCTCGAAGGCCTGCTGGTTCGCCAATAGCACCTCGCCGCCCCAAATGGCCCCATCAAGCCCATAGCCGGTACCATCAAAGGCAATGCCACATACCGCCTCTTCAATCTTGTGCTCACCAAGCACCGAGGCAATATGTGCATGATGGTGTTGTACCTGATGAACTGACTGCTCTTGCTCAAAAGCCCACTTTGTGGAAAGGTACTCTGGATGCGCGTCGCAGGCAATTTGGTCAGTCTTGAGTGCGAAGAGCTTCTCGTAGCGCTTTTTGGCCTCCAGCCAGGCATCGAAGGTCTCTGCATTTTCCAAGTCCCCCACATGCTGGGAAACAAAGGCCTCTGCATCCTTGCCCTGAGTTTGACGCACAAAGGCAAGGGTACTCTTTTGCTCGGGGCCTGCGGCTAAAAGCACGGGTGAATTTTCTGCCGATTCTTGGACGCCCTCTTCGGTCTGCCAAGCCACCTTGGCTGCGCTTTTTGTCGTCACGGAAAGCTTCAGCGGCATAGGAGAATAGCCACGCGCACGACGGATCATTTGTATGAGCTCGCCAGCTGAACCCGCACGAATAACCCGCACAACCGAATCGTCATAGCGCGAAAGAATAGCGCGGTCATTCCCTAAGAAAGCATCGGCAATATCTCCCAGGCGAGAAAAAGCCTGAGCATCATCGGTCTCAATGGGCTCATCATGAACATTGCCAGAGGTCATCACCAGCATAGGGGGCAGCTTAGAAGAAAGGTTGTCTGGGGGCTCACCCGGCAGACCCTCTGTACCCTCTTTGGCCCGGGCAAAATCGTGTATGAGCAAGTGTTGTACGGGGGTACAAGCCAGCATTACCCCTAATTCGGGCAGATCATCAGCAAGGCCCGAAGCAAAAGAGACCCCGGGGCGCTTGGGTAAAAGCACGATGGGGCGCTGTGGACTTTCCAAAAGCCGCGCCTCAGCATCGCCCACCACACATACCTGGCGTACCTCATCAAGTGAGCGCATAAGCACCGCAAAGGCCTTGCCCTCGCGACGCTTGCGCAGACGCAGCTGCGCTATAGCCTCTGCATTGGTGGCATCGCAGGCCAGGTGAAAGCCGCCCATTCCCTTTACCGCAAGGATGGACCCCTTACACAAAAGCTCGGCAGCCTTTGCAAAGATGGCATCACTTGTCTTTTGCGTAGAAGCCCAGCAAATGTGTAAACCCTGCTTGGCCGCCGCCTCTTCCATGGCAGCATGAGCAGCCTCTAGCGGAGTTTGTGGCAGGTCCTTTGAAGCTGCCTGCTGCAAGTCTTGCTGCAAGTCTTGCTGCAAGTCCTGCTGCAAGTCCTGCGACGATTCCGACAATTCCGGCAAGTCCTGCGATTCCCCTGCAGCCCGCGACACCTGAAAGCTTGCTTCTCCCTCAGCCCACGACACCCGAACGGTTGCTTCTTCTTCAAGAGCATCCGCTTCTGCAAAAGGCGCAGCACAGACTTCCTTGTGCCAGGCAAAACAAACCTGGGGACCGCATTCAAAGCAGGCATTGGGCTGGGCATGAAAGCGCCTGTTAGCAGGATCGCTATATTCAGCGGAGCATGCAGAACACTGTTGAAAGTCCTTCATTGAAGTTGCCGGGCGATCATAGGGCAGCTCATCAATAATGGTAAAGCGCGGCCCACAGTTGGTGCAGTTTATGAAGGGATATCTGAAGCGCCTGTCAGCAGGGTCAAACAGCTCCTTTTGGCAATCAGCACAGGTAGCCAGATCAGGTGAAATAAGGGTCGTTTCCTTATGTGCCTGCGTATCCGAAAAACGGATACTGAAGTCTTCATAGCCCTGAAGCGGCACCTCTTTAAGATCAATCTCGCGCACTTGAGCTGCTGCCGGAGCATTCTCCGAAAGCTCCAACACAAAGGAGTCAAGCAGCTGCGGCTCGCCCTCGGCATGAATAAAGACGCCCTCGACCGCATTGAGTACCCAACCGTTTATAAGATTGCGTCGCGCTGCTCGATAGACAAAGGGGCGAAAGCCAACACCCTGCACTACCCCACTCACCTGTATATCAAGCGCCTCTTTCACCAGCGCTGTATCCTTATCGTGATTCCAAGATGGAGTTGACAATCTCCGAAAGTGCACGGATGGTCACGCTGGAGTTATCGGGCAGATGCAGGTGCACGCAACGTCGACCGCGTTCGGCAAGGGTGATAAGATCGCCTTCGGCCTGCGCTTTTGCCAGGGTACCCAAGCTTTCAGCCTCTTCCTTTAAGGGAATGTCTTTGAGCTCATCGGCCGAAAGAATAAGATACACGCCCGAATTCGGCCCGCCTTTATGCAGCTGCCCGGTAGAGTGAAGGTAACGTGGCCCAACCTCTAAACACGAGGCAACACCACGTTTGTCGGCCACACCATGACGGATGGCCTCCAAAGCCTCACGACGGCCCTCACCCGTAAAAGGCAAAAAGGCGTTCAAGGCAAAATAGTCGCCCGGTTGAATGCTGTTCAGCAGAGCGCGAAGTGCTCCAAGAATATCGGTGCAGTCCTTAAAACAGGGAGACAGGCGTACCTCTGCCTGACCCATATGCACCTCGCCAAAAAAGTCCTGAACAAAGTCGGGCTCGGGGTGCCCATCACGCAAAATATCAAGTACGACATCTTTGGTCGAGGCCACATCGGGCTGGTCAAAGGGGCAGATTTTCATCAGATATCCGCACATCGCAATGGCGTATTCCCACATCACAAAATGCTCGGCCAGCTCTTCGGCCGTATCTACGCGATAACTCGCCCGAGGAATGGCCGGGTCAATATAGGACAAGCTCATCTCGAAATTATGGCGCTCGTCCCAAAGATCATTTTTGGTTTGATACATAACGACAACGCGATCACCCGGATCATGGGT
>CAYSMG010000144.1:0-3473 GCA_964432045.1 uncultured Eggerthellaceae bacterium | reverse complement strand
AATTCCGCATTTAACAGTTTGATATCAGTATATCGAGGATGGGGACGAAATGACAATTTGAACCCCGCAGAGCAAAGTGCTTGCGCGATCTTTGACAGGAAAGATAAAGTTGAATGCGACTCTAAAGCCAAATAGAACTTAAAATCATAAGTTTTTGTCTTATAATGTCCTCTTTGGATATTATCTTCTAATTTAGCAGGCAGCTCAACAATATAACTGCCTATGTCTGCGCGCATTTTTGTAAAAAGTTCGACATAATAAGAATCCCAGACAAAGAATTTTGAGAAACGAACAAAAGAATCTCGTATATAAAACCACTTTTCCCCATGCATAACATTTATATGCTCAACATTTTTTGTTGTGCAATAATATGTTAGAATTGATGAGGTAAAAGAGTATTCACAGGAAGATATGATTGCAAATGGCGAGTACTTTTGTATAACATAATTATAGTTCGCAATCTTAATCATTGCCTTTAATGTAAATGACCATGAAAGTGGATATCTCTTTATTATTCTAATTATAAATACCCTTGCCTGTTTATCTAGTGACATTTCATTATTTAATAACTTGAAGTGTATCGCCCCATATTCCTTTATTAACGACCTTGGTAAAACATCTAATAAATTTGGGGCTCCTCCAACAAGAACAGCTTTCTTTATTTCTATCTCGAACCCTTTAAGATCTTTGATAGTCATCCAGTAATACAGAAATACTATTAGCGACACTAGGTTTTTTATTACAGAAAATACCACTCCTTCAGAATTGATATATTTTTGGCTCAAATATTGGAAGTAAGAGCGCTCTATATCATCTACTGGTTCTCTAAATTTATTCAAATATTGCTTTTGGCAGCAATAAGAGGGGCACAAAGCCATACTCTTGATTACAAAGAATCTATTTAGTTTTTGTAGAAGAGACAGCATAAAAAGGGACTCCTCCTTTTCTTATTCAAATTTAATGTAACTGTCAATAGATGGAGCCTTCACAGCTTTTTAAGCGCGTTACATTCTTTCAAGCGTTATGTTTTTGTTGCTCCGTTGACACGTCTTGAGGTTGCGAAGGCAGCCAGCCCGAGTGTCCAAAAGGTAAGGTTCATTGAATGAGGAGAACGCGCTATAGTAAAAACCAACGTGTAAAATAGCATCGACATCATGGCCGCAGTGACAAGCGTTAGTTTATATTTTATTAACAACGTTAGGCGAAAGAGTAAATAGAACCACAATCCAACAGACACAATAAAAATCGGGAGGCCATAGTAGTCTATCACGCTCAGCACGTTGTGCGTATGAGTAGATGGACGCCCCAGTTTGTAATCAAACTTATAATTGCCTAAAATAATACGCGAAACTCTTGTTGTTTTATTATTCTCTTCAAGCATACGACGAGATGAGAGAGAAGAATCTTTTTCACCTCGTGCGACAGTGCGCACAATCCAGTTGTTGGAATTTTGCAGAGAGCTGTTGCCAACGACCACAACAAATCCGGCGATGAGCGCGAAGCAGAACAAAAGCGAAATCATGCATAACTTTACATATCGCTTTGTGAAAAAAAGAGATATAACATAATAGGCGCAGCAGGCAAAAATATACCCGACCATGCTGGCCTTGCCGCCACATACATAGAGAGCTACAAAGGCTAGTATTCCCGCGAGATATTTTTTTATCCTGCTAATCTTTAGAGAAAGAACGACAAAGGATATCATAGCAAGCTTGTCCCCGAAGTGTACGTAAACAACACCATATTGAGAATTAAATCCTAGTTCAGAAATCCACATAACATTTCTCAGATTAAAATTCGATTGTACCGCTACGCCGGAATAAAACAATATGAAAAAAAGCGGCAGGACATAGAGCATAAACATCGCCAAAATTCTCTTAGGGTGGTCATATATGTATTGCCAGAATTCTTCGTTGTTCGCAGTAAGAAAGAGCGCAAGCCAAATGCAAAGCGTGCCGAATTCGATCGACAGCGCGTAATTTTTAGCTCCGGTGAGATCCCCTATATTGAGAACGACAACAACTGCGAAATAAGCGAGGAGCATCAAGATCAGCCAAAGGCTGACCCTCTTTTTGCCCCAGCTGAACATTCCTGTGAAAATCACAAGAATAGAGGCTACCGCAGCCGCGGCGTAAGGCTTAACAACATCAGGAAATGCAAGCAGCATGGCCTCCCAGCGCCACTCGGCAACAAAAAAGAAAATGAGCGCAAAAAGCAGAGAGAAACGCAAAAAGACTCTATTGCTTTTTTGGCTCCGGTTCGCAGAAATTTCTTCTGTCATTTATCTTCTCCCCCATACGCCCTTACAATTATCTCCACCGCAAGCGGCAAACCGACATAGCCCAAGCCGACCACGCCGATTTTCGCTGTTTTGGTGGTGATTTTGTCAATCAATTGCATCTATATATCGTTCCTTACGGATTTTTCACTGTCTTTTCAGCCAAAATTTTGTCAGGCAAAAGCCTCGAGCGTCGCGCTTACGATTTTTTCGGCCGCGTCGCCGTCGCCGAATATGCTCCCCGGGTAGTCCATGGGGCGCGAGAGATTTTCTATCTCCGCAGCCCAGTCCATAGCGCATGGGTCGTTTCGCAGCAGATGCCAGCCTGACTCTGTGATTTCCGGCCAGCCGCCCTGCGGCATAATAAGCAGCGAACGTTTCTTCGCCCAGTAGGTTTCGCGCTGGAAGCCGCCGCTGTCTGTTATCGCGTATTTTGCGTTCTGAAGCAGCGACATGAGTTCAAGGTAACCAATGGGCTCCGTTGTAATTAGATTTTCCAAAAGGTGATCCAAGCCGAATTCCATGGCTTTCTTACGTGCCCGTGGGTGCATTGGGAATATTATTTGCAGTCCCTTAGCCAGAGCGACGGCGTTTAAGCCTTCGAGTATCGCCGCAAATCTTTCTTTGTCATCCGTGTTGAAGTCGCGGTGTATTGTAACCAGTATGTAGCCGTTGCTTGACAGCCCATATTTCTGCATTTCCATCTCAGGATTCAGACGCGGCTGCATTTTTAAGTAGAGGTCGTACATAACGTCGCCCACGTTGAGCACGCCGCGCGTAAGCCCCTCTTTGCGCAGATTTTCGGCGTTCAGCTCCGTGCAGGCAAAGAGTAAGTCGGATACATGGTCTGTGAGGACGCAGTTTATCTCCTCTGGGAAGAGTTTGTTGTATGTGCGCGGCCTCGCCTTCACGTGCGCTATCGATATATGCAACTTTGCTGCGGTAAGTGCTCCCGCGAGCGTAGTATTCGTATCGTCGTAGAGCATCACTGCGTCAGGCCGTTCCCCGCAAGCCCACATACCTTCTGCCATTTGCTCCAATACGTTGCAATGTATCACTATCCATACGGCTGATTTTCATTGAATTACCCTCATATTTACGTTATTTATTATTCCCAATCCCAATGTACGTTATGTTGTCTTTACAAATATCTTTAAGACAATTCCTTCCGTCGCATACGACAGGTCTTCGCATC
>CAYSMG010000143.1:0-3482 GCA_964432045.1 uncultured Eggerthellaceae bacterium | reverse complement strand
ATCACCCCTTATAAAAAGAACAGGCATTTCGCAATTATCAGCATTGCAAGATGCCCGCTCTTTTAATCATTCTACAACAGCCTCAATACTGCACCGTGATCCATTTTACTTCCGTGTACTCCTCCACAGAGAAGAGCCCGTTTTCCCGTCCGACGCCGCTGGCTTTCACCCCGCCGAATGGCGCACGAGTGGAACCTACCACCGTCGATTCATTAATATGGACCATCCCCGCTTCCATCTCTTCTGCCAGAGACAGCGCACTGGTGATATCATTGGTCAGAATTGCACTGGAAAGTCCGAATTCGTTATCATTACAGAGGGCTATGCCCTCTTCCGGATTTTCCGCACGTACAACACTGATCACGGGGCCGAAGCATTCTTCGTAAAAAACTCGCATCTCTCGCGTTACATCTACTAGCAATGTAGGCTCATAAAAAGCACCCTTATGTTTTCCGCCTGTCAACAGCCGCGCTCCCTTTGAAACAGCATCTTCAATCAGCTCATCTAACCACGCACACTGTTCTTCATTAATCAGCGGTCCGACAATTGTCTCTGTGCTGCGAGGGTCACCCACGGGGACTCTCTTCGCCTGTTCCGTCAGAGCCTCACAGAAATCTTCATAAATCGGCTCTTCCACTACAATGCGGCTGGTCGCCATGCAGATCTGACCCTGATGAAAATATCCGCCGAAAGAGGCCAAGCCTGCTGCTTTTTCCACATCGTAGTCCTTCAAAACCAGCATGGGGTTCTTTCCGCCAAGCTCCAGAGAATATTTTTTAAACATTCCCGCTGCTTTCTGCGCCAGATTTCTTCCCACCTCACTGGAACCGGTTAGCGCCACCATTTTCACTCTCTCGTCCATGACAAGCGCATCTCCTACCGTTTTTCCCGATCCGGGCAGAACGCTCAGTACGCCTTCCAGCAGCCCCGCATGTTCGAAACACTCCGCTATAACCAAGCCGGAGAGCGGCGTATAGGATGACGGTTTCAGGATAAATGTATTTCCCACTGCAAGAGCAAATGCTACTTTATCAATGGCCAGAAACAATGGATAATTAAACGGTGAAATGCCCGCTACAACGCCCAACGGATTACGCACATAATAGGACAAATAATTTTTATATTCTCCCTGTACCACACCTCCGCCAAGACGGCTGCACTCTCCGGCTGCCGTTCGCATAAGATCTACGCAGCTCCCAATCTCCGCAGACATTTTTATATGGGATGAACCGCTTTCATCAATCAAATCCGGAAGGAATTTTTCCGCATTTCCCTCCATGTAATCGGCCGCCCGAAGTAGGATCTTTTCTCTTTCCTTTGCCAGTGTTTTTCCCCAGGCTTTTCTCGCTTCATAAGCTCCCTGCAGAGCTTCTTCCACTTCTTTTTCACCGGCCGCGGCAACTCGACAGAAAACCTCACCCGTTGCAGGATTCACATTGTCGATCCAGACCTCTTTTTCCGGTCTCACCCATTTGCCGTTCAAAAACAGGTCAAATGTTCGCATGTTGTTTCCCCCTGTTTCTGTCTTACTGATAAGCTCTGACAACATCGGTATAATCGTCCGGAGTAATCATCCCACCAGAAATTCCTACCGCTACGTATTCTTCATCTCCTATACGGTATTCATCAAAAATTTCGGATGCCTGCATTCCGTCTCTGCAAATCTCAAGCATTCCTGCTACCATTTCCTGGACAAAGTCCATAGCATCATAATAGCAAGCTGCTTTCCAGCATACTGCAGAATCGTTGTCCCATTCTTTTACCGCATATTCTCCACCGCAGCTTACCAGAATAACATTATCCTGCGCTCCGGCTGCTTCAATTGCACGGCAAGCTCCCACACCAAAATGATCTGTTGTTGCAATCATAATCCATGTTTCAATTTCCGGATATGCCGAAAGCAGCGGAGAAATCAGATTATATGCATTCTCTGACTCATCATTGCTTGTTCCTGATGCTATATCTGCTTCAAAATAATTTTCTTCCGGGATATCTGGGAATCCCGCTTGAATCTCTGACAGAAATCCACTTCCTCTCGAAAGATCTGACTGATAATTGCTACTCGAAACTGTCACTACACCCACTTTAGACATATCTGACATATCTACATCGAAGGACTCATAGTTTTCAACAACCCACGCTCCGCACAAGGCTCCAACAGTTTCCGCATCCAATTCTACATAGGGAGCAATATTATTCCCATCTCCATCCTGAAGCTTTAAAGTTTCACCTATAACCGGTATACCCGCTTCATCAAATTTTTCTACCACAGCTGTAGCGCTTCCCTCATCTACAACAAACAAAAATGCACCATCAATCCCCTGAGTAATAGCTGTGTCTACCTGGGAAAGCTGAGTATTGATATCGTAATCTGCATCCCCCAGAAGAACTTCAAAATTGTATTGCTCACCTAATTCTACTAATGCATCATAAATCTGCTGTATCCATTCAATACTCATGGATAATGTGAAGTACTGAAACGTAAGTGTTTCTTCACTTTCGTCGGCAGAAGAGGAAACCTCAGCAGTTTCACTTGTTGTAGAAACAGAGGATGCATCGCTTTCCGCGCTGCTATCCGCATCGGACGTTCCACTACTACATCCTGCCAATATCATGGTGCTACATAACAAGATACCTATTGCCTTCTTTGTCTTTTTCATATCATTCTCCTTTTCTAAAGTATTTGAGTTTATTAAAGAAAACCCATAAAACTTCGTGTTCTATTTTGCCAGTTTTTCTCTGCGGACAAAATCAAATATCAATGCGGCAATTAATAACAATCCTTTCGCAACAGTCTGCCAAAACGCAGATAAATTTATGACCTGTAAGCCATTGTTAAAGCATTGCATTATCAGCAAACCAATGAAACACCCCAAAAGATTTCCTGTTCCGCCAGTGAATGCTACCCCACCCAAAATGGAAGCCGTTATTGCATCGAACTCTGAACCCGAACCGGCACTTGGTTGTCCTGAATGCATTTTAGCCGTCATTAATACTCCGGCAAGCGCTGCAACAACAGCACTAATCACATAAAGAATTGTACTTATCTTTTTCGGATTAATGCCTGCCAAGCGTGCCGCCTCCGGATTACCGCCTACCATATAAACGCTCCGCCCAAATACTGTTCTAGCAAGAACAAATCCGAAAATTAGGAAGAAAATCACCATTAAAACAGCCGGAAAAGGAATCCCCAGAATACGCATCGTGCCAATTTGATTAAATATTGCATCCGAAACAGGGAGAGATCTTCCATCACACAACAGATATGCTGCACCACTGAAAACATTGGCCATAGCTAAAGTGGCTATAAACGGCTGTAAACCAAACACATTTACCAAACACGAATTGATAAGTCCGGCAATAGGACTGACAACTATTATAATAATTATTGCTAGCAGCCATGGAACGCCACCATTTATCATCATTGCTGTTATAACCGCAAACATAGCCGCAATTCCCGCACAAGACAAATCTACATGTCC
>CAYSMG010000142.1:0-3490 GCA_964432045.1 uncultured Eggerthellaceae bacterium | reverse complement strand
AGATGAAAGTTTCGCTGAAATGGCTGGGGGAATACATCGAGGTTCCCACAGATATAAAAGAACTTTGCGACCGCTTTGACCTTACCGGCACGGGTGTCGAGGGTGTAGAAAAACTGGGCGCACAGTTCGACAAGATTGTAACGGGTCAGGTTTTAGAAAAGACCCAGCACCCCGACTCTGACCATCTTTGGGTAACGCGCATCGATGTAGGGGAACAAAATACCAGCGCTGAGGGGATACCAGAGCCCTTACAAATTGTTTGCGGAGCGCAGAACTTCAAGGAGGGCGACCATATTGCGGTGGCCTTAGTGGGCGCTGAACTGCCTGGCGGCATAAAGATCAAAAAGTCAAAACTTCGTGGCGTGACCAGCTGCGGCATGAACTGTTCTGCCCGCGAGCTGGGTCTGGGGACCGATCACGCAGGTATCATGATTCTGCCTGAGGACGCACCGGTGGGTGTGCCGCTTGCCGAGTATTTGAAGCTGGGTGATACCGTACTGGACTTAGAGATCACCCCCAATCGTCCCGATAGCCTGTCTATTGTGGGTCTGGCACGTGAAGTGGGCGCGATGTATCAGCGTGATCTTCATGACCCGCTTGCAGAAATGGCAGCCAAACTTGCACCTGATGCCTCGGCTGCACCCATTGAGGATGAGGTGAAAATTACCATTGACGAGGCGCAGCGCTGTCCCCGTTATAGCGTGCGAGTAATTCGCAATTGCAAGGTGGGACCATCGCCTGATTGGATGGTGGAACGTCTTGCAGCCATTGGCCAGCGCTCTATTAGTAACATAGTCGATGTAACCAACTATATCCTCTTTTTGTTTGGGCAGCCGCTTCATGCCTTCGACCTGGATAAATTGAAGAACGAAGAGGGACTGGCCCACATTGTGATTCGCGGCGCTAAAGAGGGCGAGACACTGCTTACCCTTGATGGGCAAAAGCGCGAACTTACTCCCGATATGACGGTCATTTCCACCCCTGAACTTGGTGCGGTGGCCCTAGCGGGTGTCATGGGCGGTCTTGACACAGAAGTGACCGAAAGCACCTGCAATATCATGCTGGAGGCAGCTGCCTTTGAGGCTGGACGCACCAGTCGCACAAGCCGCAACCTAGGGCTTATTTCGGAAAGCTCTCTGCGCTATGAGCGGGGCGTGGATGATCACAATATCGACCTGCGCGCTGCTGCTGCAGCTGCGCTTATAGCTCAGGTTTCTGGTGGCACGGTAGCTCCTTCGGCTAGCGGAGGAGATGCCATGGTGGATGTGTGGCCGCTGGTGAGCGCTGCACCCCAACTTGAGCTGCGTATTTCACGCTTCAACGACATGATGGGCACCCAGGTGCCGCGCGAATTTATCGAAGACGTTCTGCTGCGTTTGGGCTGTGAGGTTTCTGCCGGCACAAACGAGGACAGCCTTTCGGTCCTTCCCCCCACCTTCCGTCCCGATCTTGAGCGCGAGATAGACCTTTACGAAGAAGTACTGCGCTTGTGGGGCATGGACAAGGTGGAATCCACCCTACCCGGAGGCCCTGGTCGCGTAGGAACACGCACCGCCGAAGAGCACATTCGTGACACTATCAACCACACTCTTCGAGCTTGTGGCCTGAATGAAACCATGACCTATTCCTTTGCCCAGCCCGATGACCTAGACCTGCTTCGCATGGATACCGATGGCTTGGGCGAAGCAGTTGAGCTTATCAACCCTATGAATACCGAGCAGTCGGTGTTAAGACGCAGCATTATTCCGGGTCTTTTGCGCAGCGTGGCGCACAACCAGGCACATGGTGTGAAAAACATTCAGCTCTACGAAATTGGCGATACCTTCCACGCTGCTTCGGGTCGGCAACTTCCTAAGGAACGCACACGGGTGGCCGGCATTCTGGTTGGCGCTATGGGCGATGCCTCTTGGAACAATAACCCTGCGCCCTTCGACTTTTTCGACGGCAAGGGTGTGATTGAGGCTCTGGTGCGCGAACTTGCCCTGCCCAAGCTACGCTTTAAAGCTCTTTCTGCTGAAGAGGCTCCACATCTTCAGCCTGGTCGGGCGGCTTCTGTGCTCTCTGGCGGCACAAGCCTTGGCTGGCTAGGCGAACTGCACCCGCTGGCCCTTGATGCCTTTGATGTACACGGACCGGTGGTAGCCTTTGAGCTTGATCTTTCGGCTTTGGTGAAAAGCAGCCAGCCGGCTCGGCCCTATGTGGATGTGCCAAGCTATCCGGCGGTGGCGCTTGATTTGGCCTTTGTAGTGGATGAAGAGGTAAGTCACGAGCGCATGATGCAGTGCATGACTTCGGCTGGTGGCAAGCTTTTAGAGCAGGTGCAGCTTTTCGATGTGTATCGCGATGAACAGCGTGTAGGTGCCGGCAAAAAGTCTATGGCCTATGCCTTGACTTGGCGTGCAACCGATCGCACCCTCACTAGCGAAGAAGCCGAAAAGGCGCAGCAAAAACTCATCAAGAAAGTCTGCGGCGCAACTGGTGCCTCTGTGCGCAGCTAAGGCGTTACAATACCGCTGATAATTTCAAGGGCAAATGACATACCTTGCAGTTTGTAAGGTATGTCACCCCTACAGCGAAGGTGAGGTTTCCCATGTATGACGGAGGTCCCCAGTTAGGTCGCAACGACGAATGCTGGTGCGGCAGTGGTAAGAAGTACAAGAAGTGCCACCTTGATATCGATAATCGCTTACAGGAATGCTACGAGCAGGGTTTAGAAGTTCCCGAACGCAGCCTTCTGAAAACGGCAGCCGACATTGAGGGTATCAAAAAAAGTGCCCAGATTAACATCGGGGTGCTTGACTATGTAGCCAAGCATATTGGTGTGGGCGTTTCAACTGAAGAGATCGATCAGTGGGTCTATAAGTATACGGTGGACCACGGTGGCATTCCGGCCGATCTTAACTTCGAGGGTTATCCAAAAAGTGTCTGTACCTCGGTAAATGATGAGGTCTGTCACGGCATTCCCTCACCTGAGGTAATCTTGCGCGAAGGCGATATTGTCAATGTTGACTGCTCGACCATCTTAGACGGTTACTTCTCTGATTCCTCACGGATGTTTTGCATTGGGGAGGTTGACCCTGAATGGCGACGCTTGGTAGAAGTTAGCAAGGAATGCGTACAAGCTGGTCTTGATGCTATTAAGCCCTGGGGCTTCTTGGGTGATGTGGGGGCAGCTGTTAATGCCCATGCCCAAAGTAAGGGCTATTCGGTTGTGTACGAATTTGGCGGACACGGCATTGGCCTTGAATTTCACGAGGATCCTTTTGTGAGCTTTACCACCGAAGCGGGTACCGGCATGGTCTTAGCTCCGGGTTTGTGTTTCACCATCGAACCTATGGTAAACATGGGCAAACCCGATATTGACATGAGTGATCCGAATGGCTGGACGGTGCGCACCAAGGACGGACTACCAACTGCTCAGTGGGAAGTGCAACTGGTTATAACCGAAGAGGGCTACGAACTGCTTTCTTGGTAAAGTAGAGCCTTTTTA
>CAYSMG010000141.1:0-3521 GCA_964432045.1 uncultured Eggerthellaceae bacterium | reverse complement strand
ACACACTCAGAGGCGTTAAGTAGCGAATACTCTTCCCTTCAGCTACACGCTTGCGGAGCTCACTGGAAGAAATAGGAAGGGCCGGAGCCTCTAACAAATGCAGGTCAAAATCCCCAGCCTGGGCAATCTGTAGCCGCATCTCGGGCGAGAGAGTAAATCCAGGGCGGCTCACCGCTACCAAATGCGCCAGGCGAGCAATTTCTGCACTTTCTCGCCACTTTGCTATGGAAAGGAGGGTATCAGTACCCACAATGAAAAAGAACTCCACCCATGAAGGATAGTGCGCACGCAGCTGACGTAGGGTATCAACGGTGTAGGTATTACCGCCCCGATCGATCTCGATGGAACTCACATCGAAGGCAGGATTACCTTGCACCGCTAAGCGACACATCTGAAGGCGTTGCGAAGCAGGGGTGACGAACTTATCCTGCTTAAAAACGGGAACCCCCGCCGGAATAAAGACAAGCGCATCAAGCTTGCAGCCCTCGCGCACTTGTTCGGCAAGGAGGAGGTGCCCAAAATGGATGGGGTCAAAGGTGCCTCCCATAATGCCCAAGCGAACCGGCTTACCATCGCTTCCCAGACTATCAAGACGCTCGGAAACCAAGGGCGGAACCGACTTTGGCTCCGTACAAGTATCTTGCTTCATAGTCGACACAAACTACGCACGCACCTGGCCCTGTCCACGCAAAACATATTTGTAGGAGGTAAGAGCATCAAGTGCGAAAGGACCTCGAGCATGAAGCTTCTGCGTTGAAATACCAATCTCGGCACCAAGACCAAATTGACCTCCGTCGGTAAAGGCAGTCGAAGCATTCGCATAAACTGCTGCTGCATCCACCCGTGCCAAGAAGGTCTCGATGGCACGCTTGCCCTCTTCGCTTTCCTCATCAGCCACAATAGCCTCGGAGTGCTTTGTGCCATAGCGGTTAATATGCTCAATTGCCTCATTGGGACCTTCAACGCACCTCACCGCAAGCTCAGGCGCCAGATATTCGGTTTCCCAATCCGACTCTTCCGCCTCAACATAGTGCAGCTTTTCTTTCAACTCACCACTTTCAGCAAGCTTTTCGGCACAGGAGAAGGCCAAATCATCACAGTGCAGAAGCGCCTCATGCTTGGCAAGTTCAGCAAAAATAGGCGGAAGAAGATTTGCTGCAACGCTTTTATCCACTAAAAGAGTCTCGGCAGCATTGCACACCCCGAAGCGCCGGCATTTTGCATTTACAAGAATGTCGCAGGCACGCGCAGGATCAGCACTCGCGTGAAGATAAACATGACAATTGCCGGTTCCAGTTTCAATAACCGGCACCTTAGAACAATCTACACAATGGCGAATAAGCCCAGCTCCACCACGGGGGATTAAAACATCCACGATGCCATGCAATTGCATGAGAGCATCACTTGCCTGCCTATCAGTGCTTCCCAAAGAGACAATGCAACCCTTGGGCAGCCCTTGTGTCTGAGCTGCCGTATGCAAAATATTCGATATCACGGCATTGGAGTGTGCCGCCATGCTCCCCCCACGCAGGATACAAGCATTGCCTGCCTTTAAGCAGATGCCCGCAGCATCGGTCGTCACATTGGGTCGCGCCTCATAGACCACCGCTACAACACCTAAGGGAACACTTATCCGCTGCAGCTGAATACCGTTGTAAAGTTCGTATTCTTGTTGAATACGCCCCACAGGATCCGCAAGTGCCACCAAATCTTCCAGAGCACAGGCCATATCCTCAATACGGTCTTCGGTGAGGAGCAGGCGATCAACCAAGCTTTCCTTGGTATTTTTAGCCTTTGCTGCCTGAACGTCTTTTGCGTTGGCTTCAAGGATTTCTTCACGATGCACTCTGAGAGCTTGTGCCATAGCAGCAAGGGCGGCATTACGAGTTGCAAGACTTGCCTGAGAAAGATCCTCGCTTGCCCTGCGAGCCATCATTGCAAGTTCGTAAACCTCTTCTTTAATGGACTGATTGCTCATAGCACCCTCCCTGCCTTTTTGCCAAGACTTCGCTTACTCAAAGACTACCAATTCATCGCGGTGTACGAGGGCATGTTCGGCCAAATGCGCTAAAAGTCGATTTGCTGCCAAGGCTTTCTGGTCAAGACCCTGGGCAAGTGATACCTCATCCGAATCGGCCGAAACTCGTCCGCGCGCAAACAAATGCCCACTCTCATCAAGTATATCGACCACATCTCCCGCCTCAAAGCTTCCTTGCACCCCTTTAACCCCTACAGCCAACAAGGAAGAGCCCCGCTTAAGAAGGGCCATCTTAGCCCCCTCATCAACAAGCAGTGCACCGCGGGAGGAATCCCCCAGGGCTATCCAGAGCTTTTTCGGAGTGATTTCATGCGGTTTTACCAAAGCAGTAAATAGAGTCCCGACACTTTCGCCTGCCACCGCTGCCTCAAGGGCCTCAGGGCTGCGCCCATTACATATCACCAGGGGAATCCCCGCTATCATTAAAACACGTGCGGCCTGCATCTTGCTGATCATACCCCCAGAACCCAAGGTGGTTCCGGCCTCACCCGCAATACTGAGTATTGACCCGTCAATGCGGTCAACCTGTTTAATGAGTTGAGCATCCTTTACCCTTTTGGGGTTGGCATTATACAGACCATCGATATCCGACAGAATAATGACAAGATCAGCCTCAATCAGACAGGCCACCAAAGCTGCCAGGGTATCGTTGTCACCAAAGCGAATTTGCTCTACCGATACGGTATCGTTTTCGTTCACAATGGGAACAACACCCAGTTCAAGAAGCTTGTCTAGGGTGTCCCGAGCATGCAAATAAGCACTACGATCAGCAGTATCGCGACGAGTGAGTAAAACCAGAGAAGTGAGAATATCAAAGGGAGCAAAGGCCTGGGCATAAGCAGCAGAGAGAGCGCTTTGCCCCACCGAGGCAGCTGCCTGTAAGCTGGGCATGTCGCTTGGACGACTCTGTATCCCTAAAGCCTCAAGTCCACAAGCTACTGCGCCTGAGCTCACCACCACGGGATTCCATCCCTCCTGCCTGATTTTGGCCAGCTGGGTAGCTATATCGGATAAATAATCCTTGTCGATGTGATTGTGCGCAGTAGTAAGCGTGGAGCTCCCAATTTTTACCACCAAAGAACGCCGTTTTTCTTGGAAGTCGCCCGCTTGCTTCGAGTTTGTTTTAGCTGCTTGTTTAATTTGCTGCTTACTCACAAATCTAGCTCCTTATAGGGATCTTCACCCAGATCCGACTCAAAGGCGAAACAGCGCCCCACGATACGCACCTCATCACCATCCACTGCACCAGCATCCAGCAGTGCCCTATCCAGACCCAAGCGCTTGAAACGATGCTGAAGGAAGGCAAGGGCTTCCTCGTTTTCCCAATCGGTTTGTACTACCATGCGCTCAATCTGAGTGCCCTCAACCCTGAAGACCCCCTCAGATAACTTACGCACACTAATTTTTTTCTCCTTCGTCTCGCGCTTGAGTTCCCAAACCTTATCATATTGCACATTTTCGCTGTTCAGCTCAAGCCGGGCTG
>CAYSMG010000140.1:0-3550 GCA_964432045.1 uncultured Eggerthellaceae bacterium | reverse complement strand
CTTGGTTTTCCGCTGGGGTTTTAGGGGAGCGCTACCGGTGTAACACGGTTTTCCTCTACAATGATCGTCGTTTGCAAGTTTAGGGCGCTTCATACGCCTGCGGTGTATATAGAACGCTTTATGCATGCACGGCGCATAAAGCGGCAGGCATAGTTTGGCAAGAATATCGAAGAAGACCGGGCTTTCATGTGTGCATCGGAAGGCCATTTAACTTTAAGGAGATTAGGCTATGTGCGGTATTGTTGGGTATACCGGAGAGCAGGCATGTATAGATATTCTTATCGAAGGCCTGCGCCGTCTTGAGTACCGAGGCTACGATTCAGCAGGTATCGCAATTAGCCAAGACGGGGCTCTAGAGGTGCTTCATCGCAAGGGCAAGGTGGAAAGCCTGGCGCATACCGCAGGCCACTTTGATTTTCAAGGGAGCTGCGGTGTTGGCCACACTCGCTGGGCAACGCATGGGCGGCCCAGTGAGGCGAATGCTCATCCGCATACTTCCTGCGATGGACGCATTGCCATTGTCCATAACGGCATTATTGAAAACTTCGCAGAGCTGCGTGAAGAGCTGGAAGGACAAGGCCATCACTTTAGAAGCGACACCGATACCGAGGTCTTAGCTCACCTTATTGAAGCCATTCAAAATACCCATAAAAGCCAAGGGGATGACTGCGACCTGCTTACTGCGGTACGCGAGGCCTGCACGCAGGTGGTAGGAGCCTACGGGCTTGCGGCAATAAGCGCCGATGAGCCCGATGCTATTGTGGTAGCACGCAAAGACAGTCCTATTGTTATTGGTTCAAACGAAGAGGGCAGCTATGTTGCCTCGGATGTTATTGCGCTTATTGATGCTACCCGCGATGTGGTGATGCTGGGCGATAATCAGTTTGCTCGCCTTACCCCGGAAGGCGTAAGCTACTTCGATGCCAATGGCAAGACAATCCAGCCTTCGGTGACTCATATTGATTGGGATATCGACCTTGCAGAAAAGGGAGGATACCCCGATTTCATGCTTAAGGAAATCCACGAACAGCCGCGGGTGATTCGTGATACCTTGGCGGGTCGTCTGGTAGACGGTGCGCTGTCAATTGATGAGCTTGACTTAAGTCACGAAGAACTCAACCTGATAGATCGGGTCTATGTCATAGCCTGCGGAACTTCTTACCATGCAGGGCTTATTGCGAAAAACCTTGTGGAGGGTTGGGCGCGCATTCCCTGTGAGGTAGAGGTAGCAAGCGAATTCCGGTATCGCAACCCCATTATTACCCCCACCACCTTGGTAGTAGCTGTGTCTCAATCGGGCGAGACGGCCGATACCCTAGCAGCTATTCGAGATGCGCGAGTGCGGGGGGCAAAGGTTTTTGGCATTACCAATGTTGTGGGAAGCCCCGTAGCACGGGAAAGTGATGGGGTAATCTACACCAAGGCGAACAAGGAAATTGCGGTGGCTTCCACGAAGTCTTTCTTGGGGCAGGTGGTATCGCTTACGCTTCTGGCCCTGCTTTTGGCACAGGTAAAAGGCAAGCTAAAGATGAATCAGGTGCGCCTTTTGTTCCGTGATCTAGCCGATACTGCCGAACAGGTAGAGCGCATTTTGTCAGAGCTTGAGCAGCCCATTGAACAGGCGGCACAGGCATGCAAGGATGCAAGCAGCGCTCTGTTTATTGGGCGTGGCATGGGGGCGGCCATTGCAAATGAGGGTGCGCTCAAACTCAAGGAAATAAGCTACCTGCATGCAGAAGCTTATCCGGCAGGCGAAATGAAGCATGGCCCCATTGCGCTTTTGGATGAGGGCTTTCCGGTAATTGCCATTGCTACCCAAAGCCCTACGTATGACAAGGTAGTGTCTAACTTACAGGAGAGCAAGGCGCGCGGTGCGATGGTTGTCGCCATCGCCACAGAAGGGGACGAAGAGATTAAAAAGCATGCCGACCATATAATCTATATCCCAAAGGTTCGCGATGTTTTTTCTGCCATAACGGCAAGTGTGCCCTTGCAGCTTTTGGCTCGCCAGATTGCAGTCTTGCGTGGCTGTGATGTAGACCAGCCGCGTAATCTGGCAAAAAGCGTCACCGTTGAATAGCTCTGAGGGAAAGATCGAGTCTGCGCCAATGCAAGATGCAAATTCAGATACCGTGCTCAATACAAGCCTTGATTCTCAGGTGGGCTTAGGGGTTGATATTGTCGAGATTGCCCGCATGAGACGCATCCTAAGGCGCACGCCCCGTTTTCGGACACGCTTGTTTTCTGCTGAAGAGCAGGCCTATTGCGATGCCAAACCCCAGCCAGAGGTGCATTATGCAACGCGCTTTGCCGCGAAGGAGGCCGTGGTAAAGGCACTTGGCACTGGCTTTTCTCAGGGCATTAATCCGCGCGATATCGAGGTAAAACGTACCAGCAAAGGTCGACCTTATGTAAGCCTTTCGGGTCGCGCCTTAGAAATTGCCCGCGCTCAGGGTGTTCGTGAACTGCCTATTTCGCTTTCTTTTACTCACAATGAGGCGGTGGCCTGCGCCATGGCTATAACAAAAGAAAGCGTACGGGCCTCTGAAAAGCGAGTGGATCCCCTTGCTGAACTTTCAAGTCAATTTAAAGAAGCTCGTGCCTTGCTAGATGAGATGACATAGCTAAACTTTAAGGGAAAAATCATCTTCCAGGAGAGGTGCGCAAAGGTGCAAAGCCCAAAGAAAGCCAAGCGGCAAATTGCCTCACTGCTTAAAAGACCGCAGGAGGATCTCCTTGCGAGTGAGTCGCGTGAACTGGCCGGACGTCTTCCCCAGGGTTTGCTTGGCTTGCGGGTATATGGACCAGATGAACTGGCAGCTCTTGTTCCCATGCCTGCCTGTGATGCCCATAAGTATTCTCGCGGCAAGGTGGTCGTGGTGGGAGGCTCGAAGCATTATCCGGGAGCAGCGTGTTTGGCTGCCCATGCCTCTCAGCGTTCGGGTGCGGGATACACTCAGGTGTGGTGCGCTTCGCAGGCGCAGGACCTTGTTCGCACAACAAGTCCTTCTTTGGTGGTGCGCTCTTGGGATGAGCTTTCAAGAGACGATTTTGAACCCACAAGCGCCAAAAGGCCCCTTGCCTATGTCCTTGGCTGCGGGATGGATGCCGCCTTGGATACCGATCCAAGTGATTCAGCAAAGAAAAGTAAGGATCTGGTTTTTCTCGTACTCAAATATGCCAAGGCTCCGGTTTTGATAGATGGTGGAGCACTGAGTGTCCTGACAAGCGAAAAGGGCCGCCATCTTTTACACAAACGCTTTGTGAATGGACTTACTACACTCATAAGCCCCCATGCGGGCGAGGCAGCACGTTTGGCAGCAGCCTTTAATCTTCCAAGCGATGATCCCTGCCGCCTTTCCTGTCTTCTAGCCTGGGCCTATGGTGTTATTGCCATAGTGAAGGGTCCTGAGACCTTCATCTCGGATGGTGACACCCTCACTCGGGTAACAGAAGGGACTCCAGCCTTGGCCAAGGCTGGCACTGGCGACGTTCTGGCGGGCATCATAGGCGCTTTTTTGGCCCAGGGTTTAGCCGGTGTGGACGCAGC
>CAYSMG010000139.1:0-3566 GCA_964432045.1 uncultured Eggerthellaceae bacterium | reverse complement strand
ATATCTGCGGACATGTTCCTCACAGCGTAAGGATGTTGGAGCTACCTTTGTCGATGATTACAAGGGCAGACACGGAGAAGGGTTTTCCGCACATCGCGCCGAGTTCCATGTTGTTGCCCTCGTACACGTGCACCTTCACGCCGATGTCTCCGCGCAGGTCAGCGCTGGGGCAGTTCCTGGAGATGACGACCATCTGCGCCTTCCCATCCCTGACTGCCTTTACCGTCTGGTCAACGCCGAACTCCACCTTTCCGGTGGTGATGGCGGATTTCAATGCCCTACTAATGTCGATTTTCTCATCGCTCATTCTTCATCCCCCTTCTTCTTGGGTGTGTAAATAAGGTTTACCGCGCCGGTACCCAGTGTGACCGGCTGACCGACGATGATGTTCTCGGTGACCCCTTCCAGGTGGTCCACCTCGCCCACCATCGCGGCGTGCAGAAGGTGCGCGGCGGTGATCTCGAAAGCCGCCCTGGCCAGAACCGAGGACTTCTTTCCGGACACCCCGTGCCTCCCGATCGCTTTGACGTATCCGTCGTTGGTCATGAGGTCGGCAACGAGCATGATGTGCCTGATGTCAACGTCAAGACCGGCCTCTCCAAGGGTCCCCATGGCCTCGTGGATGATGGAGTTTCTGGCCGCCTCTATCCCGAGGACGTCGGCCACCTCCAGGATGCTATTTGTCATGACGTTGTTAGTATCTACACCCTCCACCTTGAGAACCTCCTTGAGGTTACTGCCCTCCGTGACAATCTTCCAGGAGCCTTCGGTCTTAGACAGGACGGCACGAGTGATGTTGTCGATCCCTTTGATCTTCGCACCTTTGATGGCATCGAACATCGTCTGCAGCTTCTTATAAGACGGCTCATCGGCGTTGATGATCACGTCGTATCCGGACTTGGTCACCATGCCGCGGACCGCCTTGACCTTGTTCAGCCTGCCGACCAGTTCGTCGAGGGTGATACCTCTGGCCTCCATCTTACGTGCGTCGGGTGTGACAATCAACCTCATGTTGGTGATGTCGGTCTCGACGCGTGCTATGTCCAGGAGTGTGGTCATCTCAATGTTGGACGCCACGTACCTGGCCACGTTCTCGTCCTCCGCCGCGGTCCCGGTGAGCGGGATGTTCATGGACGGCGTGCTAGGCACGCGCCTCGCGTCCACGATCTCGATCAGCCTGGGGAGACCTTGGGTAACGTTGATGTTGGCGACGCCCGCGTAGTGGAAGGTACGCATGTTCATCTGGGTACCGGGCTCTCCGATGGAGTGTGCCGCCATGACCCCTGCGGACTCGTTCTGATCCATGAGGTGGGCGGTGTACATCCTGTTGGCGGTGACTATGAGCTTTTCGCATGTCTCGTCGTCCAGGTCCGCGTTCTTAATGCGGGCTGCAATGTCGACGACGATTTTCATGGGGAGATGGATGTCCAGTCTCTCGGCGATAGCCTTGAGCCTGAGCTCCCTCTCGTTGTATTGGTAGTAATTGGTGACCTCCTCCATGGGCTCCACAGGGACGGTCTCCTCCATCTCCTTCTTCGCCTTAGACGGGGACGTCGGCCTCTTGCCGATCTTGGCCAGGACGGACCTGGCCTCCTCCTCCATGAGACCCAGCTCGACGAGCTCGGCTTCCCCGGCGTTGCTGATGGCGCTGAGGGAGTTGTACCTTGTGAGCAGGAGGGAGGCTGTCTCCTCGCTGACGTCCCTGTTGATCAGGGCCTTCATCGTGTCTTTCTTTGCCATTGTTACTCACCTCCGCCGTCGTAGTCTATGTCAAGGTCGTCGTACTCCTCATACTCTTCGTCTTCGATGTATTCCATCTCGTCCTTCTCGAGCGATCCGTAGTCGCCTCCAACGTCCCTGGTGTCGATGTGCAGGAGCTCGTCGGCCCTGTCGTCCAGATCGATGGCCTTGCCCCTGACGGTCTTGGTGGGGTCCACCCCGTCCTCGCCGTACTTGAACTGCACGACGGTCCCGATGGTGTTTCTGACGGTTCCATCGGATGCCAGTTTCAGGTCCTCGAGAGCGGAGACGAGACGCCTCTGCATGTATCCAGACCTGGATGTCCTGACCGCAGTGTCCACCAGTCCCTCCCTTCCTCCCATAGCGTGGAAAAAAAACTCGGTGGGGGACAGTCCGGACTTGTAAGAGTTGGAGCAGAATCCCCTGGCATACGCGCCCAGATCGCCCTTTTCGAAGTGTGGAAGAGTTCTGTTCCAGTATCCTCTGGACAGCCTCTCGCCGCGGACGGCCTGCTGCCCCACGCAGCCTGCCATCTGGGACAGATTGAGCATGGATCCGCGAGCACCGGACTTGGCCATAATGACCGCGGGATTGTTCATACCCAAGTGCTTCCCGGCGATCTTACCCGCCTCGTCACGGGCGTTCCCGAGGACCCCCATGACACTGACCTCCAGGGTCTCCCTGAGGGAGCGTCCGGGCATCTGCTCGAGGGTGCCGTCCTGATAAGACTCGACGAGCTCGGTCACCTTGTCGATGCAGTCCTGGGTGTTGTTACTAATCTGGAGAGCGGCCTCCTCGGGGATGTCTTCGTCACTGATGCCTGTGCTGAACCCGTGATTCATCAGAGCACCGAGCGAGAGCCTGGTGACTTGGTTGATGAACTTGGCAGCACGGTCGGACCCGTAGTCTCTGGCGATGCGGTCCAGAATTTTCCCCTTGCTGTTTCCGATCCCCTTGACGTCGATGGTGCCGCAGATGAGCTCCCCGTCACGGATCTTGACATAGGCATCGTACTCACACTCCTCTTTTCTGCAGACCTTGCAGTTCTGGCAAATGTTCGCCTTGAACGTAGTACGGAAGTCTTTGGGGAGCACCACGGAGAATAGCTGCTTGCCGGTCCAATAGGGCTCGCCCTTTTTGTCGATCATGGGCTCGGGCACCTCGATGTCATCCAGCTTGAACAGGATGTTCATAGCCTCGAACTTGTTGAAGTGGGGGTTGTTGTGCGTGAGGAAGTACGCCCCGGTGATGTGGTCGTGAATGGCGCCGATGATGGGACCCCCGTACCTGGGGGACAGGATGTTCTCTTGCACCTGCATGAGGATCCTGGCCTCGGCACGAGCCTCGTCAGACTGGAGAACGTGGAGGTTCATCTCGTCCCCGTCGAAGTCCGCATTGTAGGGAGGGCAGTCGGTGAGGTTAAACCTGAAGGTGCGCCCGTCCATGATGCGCACGCGGTGGGCCATTATAGACATCCTGTGCAGTGAGGGTTGCCTGTTGAACAAAACCACATCGCCGTCCATGAGCTGCCTTTCGACGGTGTAATCGATGTCAATGCCCTCGGCGACGTCCGCGGCGTTCCTGTCGGTGACCCTGATCCTCCTACCGTCAGAACGGATAACGTAGTTGACTCCGGGCAGATAGGGCTTTTCGGGAGTGGGTGCGGGCCCGCGAGAAACCATCTCCCTGATCTTCTCGATGTTATGTTCGTTGACGTGCATGGGCACGGTGAGCTCCCTGGCCGCGATAACGGGCACCCCGACCTCATTGATGGAGAGCAGGGGGTCGGGGGAGATGACGGTACGCGCGGAGAAGTTCACACGCTT
>CAYSMG010000138.1:1539-3584 GCA_964432045.1 uncultured Eggerthellaceae bacterium | reverse complement strand
CTTCTTAAAAAACTAAAAATTGGGGGCTTGCGTGAAGCTGGGAAGTCTCGTAATATATTCGTCGCTGTCTGAGAGGGCAGAGAAAACCTGGGGTGTTAGCTCAGTTGGTTAGAGCGCCGGCCTGTCACGCCGGAGGTCGCGAGTTCGAGTCTCGTACATCCCGCCATTAAATGCAAAACCGGAGGTAATCCCTCCGGTTTTTTCTTTCTCCGAGAGCTGGGCTAAGGGCTGGGGGTGGGTTAATACTCCCCACTCCAAAACAAAGTGGGGTTATGTTTCAAAAAGTGTGTCCGTCCGGATTCGCTGTCTGTGGCACCCTAGAGGAGGCTTCCACCACAGCTTGAGCCAAAGCCGGCGGTGCAGCTATAGCAAATAGGGTTAGTGCGCACCAAGCGGGCCAAGTTGCATCCACTTACTATATCCTCTACGGTAGCATCTCGTCCCTCAATTTGAATGGGAAGACCCAAGACGTGATTAACCTCGCAATCGTATAGCCGCCCGTCAACATCAACATTCACCTGGTCAAGACACATCAAGCGCGTAAGCGCCATGGCATTGAAGTTATCGGCAAGCAAAGCCAGATAATCGTCTAGCATTCCATATTCCACTAGGTCATTCGCGAAACGCCCCAAGGCATAGTTGTTAAAGGCAAGCAAGTTATTAAATGAGACCCCTTCGTCCTGTTCAAGACGAACCTTGTAAGCTTGCTCAATCATCTCTTGAGGCCAGGGAAGAAAGGGTCCAGCGACGTTATAAACCAGATCAAGCTTGAGCCTCTCGTCTTTACCATAGCCACGATCGTTCAGCTTGCGAATGCTTTTTATCGCTCGCTTAAACACGCCGGCCCCTCGCTGTAAGTCAGAGTCATCAGCATTATAGAAAGGCAGCGACACCACCACACGCGCCCCTATTTCAGCATAGGTGTCAAGCAGGCTATCGTAGGTGCCATCTTCATACAAGGTGGCATTTGTGCGCACAATTACCTCACCAAGTTGGGAACTCTGACGCGTAAACCACTCAAAATCAGGGTGAAGCTCGGGTGAACCCCCAGTAATATCCATCGTGGAAAAACCACCTGCCTCAAAAGCATGCAAACAAGCCTCCATGGTTGTTTTCTCCATGCGCTCTGTGTTTGTCGGCCCGCAGCTTAAGTAGCAATGTCTGCAGGCTAGATTGCAGGCATAGGTGATGTTTGTCTGCATAGTGGAGGGTTTCTCATCTGCCTCAAGCAGGGACCTCTCCCCCACACGATCAGCAAAGTCAAGATAGCCTAAACGCTCATAGCTCTTTTCAAGCAAGGGAAGGTCAAGCTGTTTGCGTCCACCGCGAACCTCAAGCGCCAGCTGGGCACGTTTGCTATCAAAGGCACCACGATGAGCACGCCTGGGGCTTATTTCGAAAAAGCGACCATAACGCGAAGCTTCAAGCATGCGGGCTGTGTTTCCACTTATAGCAAGAGGTTTTCCTCTCACAAAGCGCGTGTCCTTATCAAAATCAAAGTAGCGGGACATCTCAGGCATACCGCCAATGTAGGTTGCATGCTGCCCGTAATCCTCTTCGCTTGGTTCAAGTCCTTCGGTCTTAATGGCGCGGATAGTACGGGACTCAAAGCTCATGAAGCCCACCTTGGTTTCGATGACCAAGTCCCCAATATGAATTGGGTCACACACTACCACCGCAAAGTGAGGCCAACCAATCTTTGACATCAGACGAGAAAAATCTTCGGTATAAAGCGCGCCACCAAGGCACTCGCCCACCAATACTGGATCCTCGCGTAAACGCTGAGGCATACGTCGATTGGCGTAGACATCGGAAAAGTAGAGCTCTCCTCCTGGTTTTAACACCCGATAAACCTCAGAAAGCACCTGTTCTTTAAAGGGAGACAGGTTTATTACACAATTGGAAACCACTAGATCAATGCTGTTATCCGGGATTCCGCAGGATGCCAAGTCCTCAATATAACCCAACTTAAACTCGACATTGCTTTGCTCATAGCCAAAGCGTTTTGCCTGTTCATCCTGGTAGGCTTGAGCAATAGCAAGCTG
>CAYSMG010000138.1:0-1439 GCA_964432045.1 uncultured Eggerthellaceae bacterium | reverse complement strand
CGGCCTTCGTCAGCAAAGCCAAAACATTCGGTAAAGATGACATTGCACTTCACCTTGTAACGAGCCTTGATAAGATCCGTAGCAGCTTCTACCGCCTCGCCCATTATCTCTGACTCACAGGTGGCACGAGCGTTCACGATAACAGCCATAGCTGTATATTCTTTTTCAAGCTTTCGTTCGTATTCGATATCATAATCCACACCAATTAGCGAGGCTTTAACAAAGTCATCGCCCTCACCCGCAGCAAAGAGTTTCAAATGAGGGACATTGCGCTTTGCCTCAATAAGCTCATCACGAATGGCCTCAATAAAATCATCCAGCAAATTATTGAAATTGATGTTTTTACCATCGCGTTCCTTAAGGAAGAAGCGACGGTTGTACCAGCACATTTGCGCTTCAGCTGCGTTAAACTCATCGGAGCCATAACCAATCTCGCGATGAATCGCAGGAGCACGATGCGCCAGCAGATAATCAACCACCTCTTCAACGCCATCGCCTGTGCGTGCCGACATGGTCATAACAGGTATATCCGGATAGGCTGTCTTAATGAAGTCAACATCGGCAGCGATTTCTTCTTCGGAAAGCAGGTCAATCTTATTTAGGACAATAAGATCGGCCTCGGCCATCTGAGCATCAAGCAAAAAGCGCATCTCTTCAGGCAGGTTAATTGAAGCTCGCTCAGGAAGAATCATACGCAGGCGTTCTGGGTCAACAATACACACAAAAGGAAGTAGGTCATACTTGCCCGGATACTGTTCTTTCAGAGTGATATACACATGATCAAGGGCACCAATGCCGCAGCCAGGGATATCGGACATCACAAGGTCAGCCCCTTGAGCAGCAAGCCGATCAATATGACTTACCAGATCCTCAGTGACATAACAGATACAATCACCGGTGATTTCCTTGATATCAATGTCGGTCGTGCGAGTGTAGTCGGCATCAACTAGGTTTTTCGCCCCCAGGTCGTTGGCGATAATAGCGGCATGTCCTCCCCGCTTGTTTATTACCCGTCCCATGCTAATCATCGAGGTGGTTTTACCCGAACCCAAAAAGCCGGCAACAATCATATATTTAGTAAGGTATTGCTGATCTGAGCTGGTATTGTTTGAGATTTCTTCTGCCATCTTCTTTCCTTTTTTGCTAGAGACACCGCTTCTTTACACAAAAGGCCCGCGCATCTGGCAACAAGGCTTTTGGCGTTTTCCTGAGACCACTCAGTCTTTCCCAAGCACATCAATAACAAGCGCAAGGAGCGTCGGAAAATAAGGCCCTTCTGCAGAACGCTCGACCAGCTCGCGAAACGGACTCATCCAGCTTGTCACATATAAATCACGGAAGTCAACGTACGCCTCGGAAAAGGCCGCATTGCCCGTCTCCTCGAAGCGCCGCGCAAGAAGCGCCAGAAAGGCAAGCAAGAAACGCAGATGATCGGGCGG
>CAYSMG010000137.1:0-3590 GCA_964432045.1 uncultured Eggerthellaceae bacterium | reverse complement strand
GGTACAAACCAAAAGTCCGCTACCCTCAGCTTTTAGGGCGCACCTGCCCCATACCAAAAGCTGAGGCTGACTCCGGTGAGAAACCGGGACCAACGGTCACAGTCCGGATGGAAGAGGCAGAGATTCGCGTGGCGCGCCCTTATTTGACGTGTCCTTCTGTATGCGAACCGACAAGCCTGTATGGATGGAATTCATACAGGCTTGTTTTCTTTCGGGCCAAAGCGCAAGCCTGCAGCAAGAAGGCCCAAGAAAGGAGGTTCGCAATGAATCAGGCAACAAAAATTCAAGAGACAGGCATTAAAAACACCAACACCTGGAGTACCCGGCAGTTGGTCACCATGGCTCTTTTGTGCGCCATAGGAGTACTGCTTTCCTTTATCGAGATTCCTATTATGCCGGGAGCCACCTGGCTAAAGTATGATGCCTCAGCCATGCCTGCCATGGTGTGCGGCTTTGCTTTTAGTGCCGGAAGCGGACTTGCTGTGGGGCTTGTGGGGGCTCTTATTCATGGCATTCTCACGGCCAATTTATGGGGGGCTCTCATGAACATCTTGGTGGTGATTGGCTTTGTCCTGCCCGCCTCCTTACTCTACCAGCACAAGCGTACCTTCGGGCGGGCCATTGTAGGTTTGCTTGTCGGTGTAGTGTTTTCTCTTATTTTGGCCATTGCTGGCAACTTGCTTATCACCCCCGCTTGGCTGGGCGTACCCCTTGAGTCAGTGGTGACCATGATCCTTCCCATCCTTGTGCCCTTTAACCTTATCAAGGCCATTTTGAATTCGGCACTTACCCTAGCGATATACAAGTGTATTTCCAACCTGATTACCCCCCGCAAAAAGCAAGTGAAGGGTCGCTAATTATATGCAAGCAGCCATACAAAGCCAGGATTTGGGCTTTACCTACGATGGAAGCTCCTTTGTGCTGCAAGGCATAGAACTCAGCATTCAGCAGGGAGAATTTGTCGCCATTTTAGGCGGCAATGGCTCGGGGAAATCAACCCTTGCCAAGCACTTTAACTGCCTGCTTCAGCCTGATGAAGGCTGGGTAGAAGTGTTTGGGCAGCGCAGCGACGAAGAGGAGGCCACCTACCGCATTCGCAGCAAAGTGGGCATGGTGTTTCAAAACCCCGATGACCAATTGGTGGCAAGCCTGGTAGAAAACGATGTGGCCTTTGGTCCAGAAAACCTGGGTGTTCCCTCTGATGAGCTGCGTAAACGGGTAGATGAAAGCCTGGAAACAGTTGGGCTTGCACACTTTCAAACGCGCGAGACTGCCTCGCTTTCAGGGGGGCAGAAACAGCGTGTGGCAGTTGCCGGGGTTTTAGCTATGCACCCTGAAATAATAGTTTTAGATGAGGCAACTTCCATGCTTGACCCGCAGGGGCGCACTTCACTCCTTGATTTGTGTCACAGGCTTCACCAGGCCGGAAAAACCGTGGTCATGATTACCCACTTTATGGAAGAGGCCGCACAGGCCGATCGCATAGTGGTACTAAGCGGCGGCCATATTGCCTGTGAAGGCAGCCCCGATGAGATACTTTCACAGGCAGGTCTCTTAGAACATCTCAATCTAGATATACCCTTTGCCTGTGCCCTCTCCCTTGCCCTGCAAAAAGAGGGTATAGAACTTGGCACCTATGTGCGCGAGGAAGACCTAAAAGAGGAACTATGTCGCTTATATTTGAAAACCTAAGCTATTCTTACGATGAGCCAAAAAAACAAAGGAAGAGGCCGAAGAGCAAGGCGGTACCAGGCGATGGGACTTGCCAGTCAGAGCCAGAACAGAAGCACAACTGGGCGCTGAAAGACATTAACTTTACGCTGGAGGCAGGAGAGTTTTTAGGTCTGGCCGGCCATACCGGCAGCGGCAAAAGCACCCTGGTTCAGCATGCAAATGGACTCATTCACCCCAACAAGGGACGCGTATTGTTCAAGGGGCGTGACCTGAGCGATAAGCAGGTAGCTCAAGAGTGTCGCAGCGCCGTTGGCCTGGTGTTTCAATACCCTGAGCATCAGCTTTTTGCCGCCAGTGTCCAAGAAGATATTGCCTTTGGTCCGCGCAACCTGGGCCTTTCTGAAGAAGAAGTAGAAAAGCGGGTCGATGAGGCGCTGAACCTCGTTCATCTTGACCCGGATGATGTAGCCCAAAGAAGCCCCTTCGAACTTTCAGGTGGACAACAGCGCCGCGTGGCCTTTGCTGGGGTTTTGGCCATGAAGCCACAGGTCTTGGTTATGGACGAACCAGTAGCCGGACTTGACCCGGTAGCCCGTGCCGAGTTTTTGGACTTGATTGACGAGCTACACAAAAGCGGACTTTCCATCATGATGGCCTCGCACAGCATGGAAGACCTTGCTCGCCTGGCCGACCGTATTTTGGTCTTGCATCAGGGTCGCATGCACCGCTATGGCAGCCCCGAAGAGGTTTTTAGCGATGTCTCTGGGCTAAAAGAGGTAGGACTTGATGCGCCTGCCCCCCAGCGCTTCGCTGTCCAGTTGCGCGAAGCAGGCTTTAACTTGCCCCGTGCTCTATACGACATAGATACCCTGGCGCACGACCTGGCTCCTCAGTTGAGAAGTGCTGCGAAGGATGCCCAAGATGCCTAGTTCTGCACTTTTGGGTCGTTATTGGCCAGCTGCGAGCCCCGTGCATCGCATGGATGCACGGGCAAAACTGCTTGAGACTCTCGCCTTGATCATCATAGTCTTTGTGGCTCAAGACTTCTGGGGGCTTTTAGTCTGTGCCCTCTTTATAGGGGGCTTTTTTCTCTGTGCACGAATTCCTTTGGCCACCGCTGCTCGTTCTATTGCTCCTTTGGCCTTTATTCTGGTCTTTTCTGTCCTCTTGAATGTCTTCTTTGTTCAGGGTGGAACTGTCTATTTCCAGTGGTGGATCATCACAATTAGTGAGGAGGGGGTGCTGCGCGCCGCTTTTTCGGCCTGCCGTTTAGCCTTGTTGCTTTTTGGCATAAGCCTGCTTACCCTCACCACTCAAACACTTGATATTACCGATGCCTTTGAACGCCTGCTTATGCCCTTTAGACGCATTGGTATACCAGCGCATGAGCTTTCCATGATGATGGGCATTGCTCTGCGCTTCCTACCTCAATTTGCCCAAGAGTTCACCACGATTTACCGAGCTCAGCTAAGCCGTGGAGCCAGTTTAAACAAGGGTCGCACACGTCTTTTGCTTTCGCTTATTGTTCCTCTGTTTGCCAGCGCCTTTCGCCATGCCGACACCTTATCGGCAGCGATGGAGGCGCGCTGTTATCACGGGGGCGAAGGGCGCAGTCGCCTGTATGCCCTGCGTTTTTCGCAGGTAGATGCTGCCTCGGTGGGTGTTTTAGCTCTTATGCTGGGGTGTGTTGTGGCCAGTAACTTTATTGGAGTGATCTAGGGTTTTGTCCTTGCAAACCGATTCTATGTGCGCCCCTTCAGTTTTACCTGCGAGCGCACACCCTTTACTCGAAACGATAGATGTCTTTGGTAGCTTGCTTAAAGTCCTCCCAGACCTCCTGAGCAATAGCCTCATCCTCTACCAGCTCGAAAGCTGCCGGCTGCTCATCTTCATCAAGCTCGGTAACCTCAAGCAAG
>CAYSMG010000136.1:0-3623 GCA_964432045.1 uncultured Eggerthellaceae bacterium | reverse complement strand
TCATGCAGATAGTATATTACATATCGTTGTTCTTGTACAGTTAATTGACTATATCGTTACATTGTGCCATACTCGTCCATAAAACATCTCGTTTTTCAACCTGCCAAAGAATCCTTCACAGGCTGAATTGTCTGGGGAACAGCCTTTTTTGACATTGAACGGATTAACCCCGCTTTCTTTGTCCTCTCTGGCCAGCCTAGCCATCGGTAGTGACAGCCGCGATCTGTATGAATTGTTAGAGTCAGGAGAAAATCGCCATTCTGGGTCGGGAGAGAATCGCCAATTTTAGTCAACTGAAAATCGCCATTTACTCTTTTACAGCATCTCCTTTACACTGTGTGTAGCCAGCCACGGTGAAAGGGGAATAGATGAAGATCGATAAGGGCCTGCGGACAATAAATTTGGACTAGACTGCAATCCACATGGTTAGTCTCTCAGCGCAGTAATCGGCACAACAAAAACACCGTCTGGGCGTTTATAGGCCGCGTTTGACAGACCGCAGATCACGCAGAGCACCGACGGCGGTTTGCCGCCATTTGACTCAGCTATTTGTTTTTCTATTTTCAGCAGGCTTGCCGCCGCTGCGTCGATCTGGTTAGCTCCCAGCTTGATTTCAAACGCGCACCATCTGCCGTCTGGAAGTTCTATAACGGCATCTATCTCGTTGTCTCTGTAATCCTGGTAGTGATAGAGGCTTGCGCCGAATGACTCCGCATATATGCGCAGGTCGCGCTCGCATAGCGCTTCAAAGAGAAACCCCAAAGTCTCAAGGTCGTTCAGCAGCCCCTCTGGCGTAGCTTTCAGCAGCGCGCAGGCAAGCGATGGGTCTGCCAAATGTCTTTTTTCGGACTGCTTGACTCGGACAGAAGAACGGATGTTCGTGGCAAATGGCGGCTGATTGTCCGTTAAAAACAGCCTCTTTAGAATATCAAGGTAAGCAGCAACTGTATCAGCATCTATGTCCTCGTCGTCGACGGCTTTTATATCACGGACGAGTTTCTTGTTGCTTGCTGTCGTGCTTTCGTTGCGGGCGAGCGAGCGCAGCAGAAGGCGCATTTTTGTCGTGTCGCGCCTTATGCCGTCTATGCGGTAAACGTCGTCCTCTATCACAGCGTTTAGGTATTCAGCCGGAAGCAGTGCCGCCTGCTCTTGAGTTAAGCTCAAACTGCCTGGCCAGCCGCCGCGTATAATAAGGCCTATGATTTTCCGCAGGTCGACAGATCCTGTCATTACAGGCCGCATCTCTCCGCAGCAGAGAGATTCAAGCGACACGCTGCCGCTTGAATCGCCCGACTCATACAAAGACATCGGGCGCATACGAAGCCTTCCAATACGCCCCGC
The DNA here is from genome assembly GCA_964432045.1 of uncultured Eggerthellaceae bacterium. Classification (GTDB taxonomy): domain Bacteria; phylum Actinomycetota; class Coriobacteriia; order Coriobacteriales; family Eggerthellaceae; genus Aphodovivens. Next base: position 2,282 of record CAYSMG010000136.1, on the reverse strand, counting down.
GCCACTATGCAGAATGCCTTTGTGATTTGGCGTTGCCGAGCCTGTCAGGATAAACTGTCCTTTACTCAAAGATGCGTCTACTTTGTAACGAACGGCATCCCACAGAGGCGGGACCTCCTGCCACTCGTCAATCAGCCGCGGCGTTTCACCTTCAAGTACCAGCTCAGGCGCGATCTCGGCAAGATGTCTGTTCTGAAAATTCCCAGCAGGATCGCCGATATATATTTCGCTTTTGCTGTGATGCGAGGAAGTCCAAGTCTTGCCGCACCACTTAGGCCCCTCTATGCAGACGGCTCCGAAAGCGGAGAGATATTCTTCTACCTTGCCGTCTATTATTCGCGGTTTGTAATCTGTACGTTTCATCTTCTGCTCCGTTGTTTTTTATAACTATATTCGGCCATATTTTATAAAATCATGCCGGTATTTTATCACAACGCTACAAATATATGCAAGTAAATGTGAATCGCGGAACTGCTCTCGAATATGTGACTCGCTAATGTGGCGGCTTGCCCGTCTTGATGGTCCATGGCTCGCGCACAGATTTCATACCGCAGACGGACTTTATGCTTGACGTCGCAAAAATCTATGGCCAGAAGCAAGAAATAGAAAAGTGATAAAAACAACTGACCATATTATACCTTTTTAGCACAGCAGCACCTCATGCTGCAATCCTCAGCGAATCTATCAGATAAAAATCTGTCATGACAGCTACTTAGCAGGACGGATTGGACACATTGGACACGTTTTTGCTATATTTCTCTTTATTTATTCAATTTTTTTATTGCATACCCATAAAATATTTTCGAAAAAATTTCCGAAATAATGGTTTTTATCCGTCCTATCCGTCCAATATGTCCAGCTATATCGCCTCCGGCTATATTGTGCTTTATTTTGACAGAAAAAGGGGCATTTTGAATTAACGCTTTTGTGGATTTATAAACTTATTCGTAGCAACCAAAATTCATGGCGATATCTAATGATGTCGTCGGGACGAAGGAGATAAAACATAATGGAAAGCGAAGAATTAGAACAAAGGGAAGTAAGCGCATTGCTAGACCGGCTTACCTCAACAGAAATCCAAAGAGTGATGAAAATACTCCGCGCGGAACTTGCTTCACGCCAAAGATCCTGTTCATCTGACCTTAACTTGCAGAAATACGATTCGGGATGTTTGTGCGGCTTACAAGATACCAGTGAAAGATCTCGGTCATGTCTTAAAAAAGTAGAAATACACCTGCATGGCAGCAAATTACTGATTGAAGCATGCCATGGCTGTTATCGATTTTTATCTAATAGGCAAAGACAATGAGAAAATCTTGCTTGAATCGGGCAAGAGAGGATCTATGTATAGATTTCTTTCAACTCTTGAAAAATTCAAGCAAAATCAATAATTCCCTGATCCATGATCTATTAAGGAACCGATGACGGCGGTTTTCGCCGTTATTTTTTTATCATCATGGTAATATAAGGAAACTTGATAAAAGGATATGTCCTTATGTATACAATGACGTAAAAACTTCCTTTATTACATAATGAACTCCGACTCTTTGATACACAACTACTTCCTCCATTTCCTTTTCTCTTTGATAAAAATTCCTCAAAAAATTTTTAAAAACCCCTTGTTTAGCTCGGCATTTTTATGCCAGCATGTAAATGGCATGGGGAAAGAAAGAAATCCCATCTAAAGCAGATAAAAGAAAAGGAGGAGCTTGAAATGGCAGAATGGATTAAGGATTTTTCGACCGTGGATATCATTAAACAAGGTGTTACGTTAATTGGAGATAAGAACGAAAGAGAGAATACAGTGGATTATCTTTTAGGAAACTGGGATCCACAAAACGGCCCTCTGATAGTTTTAGACTCTGACAGCACGCTGTTTGCAAAGTACGGAGGACGCGGAACATTGGTAGATCTTGAGAGTGCTAACAGCGCGCTGCCAGACTGCCTAACGCCAATTTTGGTGCATCGCAAATATGGCCGGACGCCTAAATTGTGCGCAAAACTGCTTGGGGATATTCTCATCAAGGAAAAGCAGGATCGGAGCAGCAACGATATGTTCTGGACCCAATCCGGCAGACAAACCTTGTTGGAGTATCTCGAATATTCGCTGTTGTTAGCGTATCAGGATAAGTGTAATGGCACGGCTGAAGGCAACATTATGCTTGATGCTGCTCTGGCACATCAGTATTTGATTAAGTTGATGCATGATTTTGTCGCGCGAGGCGGAGACGCTACAGAGAGGTGGCAGGCAGAGGAAATCGTTGTGACTACAAGACGCAAAC
>CAYSMG010000135.1:0-3623 GCA_964432045.1 uncultured Eggerthellaceae bacterium | reverse complement strand
CACAGCAGGCAACATCTTTCTTACCGTGTGTTTTTCGCTTTCTCCAGAAAGCTATAATCGAAAAAGTGCATCCCTTATAGCAGGAGCAAGCTTTGTACCAAGGCGCTTAGCAAAGGTGCTCAAGTGCATTTGACCTGCGGATAGATAAGACCTTTGAAGCAAGGATAGAACAGCTTGGGCAAGATTAGCGGAAAGGCGGATGTCCATGAGCGATATTTCTGCTCGTATATTGCTGGTAGATGACGAACCTTCCATCACCGAGTTTGTGTCTTACGCCCTCAAAAAAGAGGGCTTTAGCGTTGACGTAAGCGATAACGGAGAAACCGCTTACGAGATGGCTCTTAAAACCCCTTATGATTTATTTGTCCTAGACATTATGCTGCCAGGAATGGATGGTTATGAGCTGTGCCGCCGCCTGCGCAGTAAAACCGCCGCTCCGGTCTTGTTCCTTTCGGCTCGTGATACCGAATTGGATAAGGTGGTTGGCCTTGAAATAGGCGGGGATGACTACCTGGCAAAACCCTTTGGCGTGCGCGAATTGATTGCCCGCGTGCGTGCCCTTCTGCGTCGAGGTCTTGCCGGCGACTACGCTTCCAACAGCCGGGCTATTACCGCAGGAGGTATTACCCTTGACGAAGATGCACACACCGCAAAAGGCGACCTAGGCCCCATAGAGCTTACCCCGCGCGAGTTTGAGCTTTTAGCCTGCTTGATGCGCAATGCCGGCAAGGTGGTTTCGCGCGAAGAGCTTTTGCGCGAGGCTTGGGGCTGGGAGTACCTCACCGAAACCAAAACGGTCGACACCCACATCAAGCGTCTGCGCGACAAGATAGCCCAGGCTGGTTATGACTCGGGTGTAGTGGAAACAGTGCGCGGCTATGGCTACCGCTTCCGTCAATAAGATGAGCACTCTTAGTAGGGCCAGCAACAAGGCGGCGGACGGCGGAGCGAGCGGGGAAGACAGCAGAACGGCTGGCCGCACGACTAGCTGCACGGCCAACCACACAGCCAGCCACACAGCTAGTCGCACCACTGGCCACACCGCCGCCCGCGCCACTGGCTGCACAGCTAAGCTGCACCGCCGCCCGCACAACTAGCCGCAGCACTCGCTTTATTCTTCTCCTCTCACGATAAAGGATACCCACATCAAACGTCTGCAAACATACTTCGCCTTCCTAGCAACTCTGCTTTCGGTTTTGGTGGTCACCATAGCGCTGGGCATCTGGTTTTTGGTATCGGACATAACAGCGGCTATCTTTTTTCTCATTGTGCCGCTGGCCCTTATAGTCTTCATATTAAGCCTGATAATTGGCCATTTTTTGGCTGAGCCTTTGACCATTTTAGAAGCCCAGATAAGAACCTTTATCAATGGCGGTGAAGCCTCTTTTATAAGTGACGGGCGCCTACATGAAGTAGACGAGCTGGCTGCCACCATTTCTGCCCTGATAAAAAAGTCGGCCAGCCAAGAGCAAGATTTGGTTCTGCGCGAACAGCAGCAAACCAAGTTTGTGAGCGACGTTGCCCACGAGCTGCGCACCCCTCTCACTGCTATCAGGGGTAATGCCGAAATGCTACGCGATGCCGACCTTCCCAGAGAGCTGCACGATAAGTTCTGCGACATTGTAATAAGCGAAAGCGAGCGCCTAAGCCGCCTGGTGAACGACCTGCTCACCCTCCAGCATATCGAAGACGGCACCCGACCTCTCAAGCTTGCCCGGGTCAACCTGCGCACCCTCGTGCAGGATGTCATAGATGCCCTCCGCCCCGTTTTGGAAGAACGCCAAGCTCACACCAAGATACTGGGCGAAGCGCCTGATGTACTGGGTGATGCTGACCAGTTGCAGCAGGTGGTATCGAACCTGGTAGACAATGCAAGCCGCTTTATAGAACCGGGTGGACACATCACTATAGAGCTCTTTGGGATTGGGAAAAACTCGGTCATAAGCGTTAAAGACGATGGCTGCGGCTTTGGTGATGCCGACCCAAAGCTCTTATTCCAGCGTTTCTACCGCACCGACGCCTCACGCAGTAGAGAAACGGGAGGTATGGGTCTGGGACTTTCCATCGCAAAGGCAATTGTTGATGCCCACGATGGCACCGTAGAGGCGGTCAACTTATCGGAAGGTGGAGCCTGTTTCATTGTGGCACTTCCCGCCATCCCTGCCGAAGCCTAGCGAATAGTCCGAACGGATGCCCTTTTGAGACAGAGGGCGAAGCCTAGCTTAAGCCTTGTAAGTCTCGAGACACACTTTCCTTCTTGCTCCTAACTGCGAAAAACGAGTAGCTGATTCTTCAGTCTGCTCTTCGTTTGCTACAGTTCACTGTGGCCTTCCCTTTCAAGCCGTAAGGTGAGCAATCTAAGCCTCAAAGAGAATAGCTCCACTGGTAAAACCGCCACCAAAGCCCACTAATATCACCTTATCGCCACGCTTAATGCGTCCTTCTTCGTAGGCATCGGAAAGAGTCATGGGGATGCAGGCTGATGAAGAGTTGCCCCTATGTGCAATGGAGAGCTGAAAACGCTCAAGTGGCAACTTCATACGCTTGGCCGCATATTTGATGATACGCTCGTTTGCCTGATGAGGCACAATAAAGGAGATATCTTCAATGCCCAGATTTGCACGGGCCAAAACCTCATTGACCGCATTTTCCATGGCCTCAACAGCAAACTTGAACACCTTTTGACCATTCATATAGAGCACCTGGTACGGACGGCCCTGAGCCAGTGCCTCCTCTATTGCCAGCTCGGCAGCAAGGCGCTGGGTTCCCAGGTCGGGCTTTTGCTGCTCTGTGACCGAGATACCTTCTGTACTGAAGGGCTGGGGCGCATCAAAGGACATAGGACAGGTAAGCGCATTGGCATCGTCTTCATCATTGCGGGTATAGGTAGCCAGAATGCCTGCTCGAGTTTCATCCCACTCAAGCACGGTAGCACCCGCTCCATCACCAAACAGCACACAGGTATTGCGGTCCTGCCAGTTGGTAATACGCGTAAGGCGCTCAGCTCCCACCACAAGAGCACAGCGATGCTGGTTGCGCGTATAGGCAGCACAAGCCCCAGAAGAAGCAGCTGCCATCATTGATTCTGCAATAGTAAGCGCGTAAATGAAGCCACTACAAGCTGCATTCATGTCGAAGGCTACCGCATTTTTTAGGCCCAAACGACGACGCAGCAAGGCGGCACAGGTGGGTACAAGCACATCAGGGGTAGCAGTGGCATAAATCAAAAGATCAATATCTTCGGGGTCTACACGGCGCTCGTTATAGTCACCTGGCTCCCAGCCAAGCGCCTTGCGTGCTGCCGCCTCGGCAAGGTCAACACTTGTTTCATCCACGCATACGCGACGTGTTTTGATACCCGTGCGCGAGGTAATCCATTCGTCACTGGTATCAACCAGCGCAGCAAGCTCATCATTTGTCACTTCCAGCGCAGGCAAAGCCTTCCCGCACCCAATAATGCTGCAGCCCATGCAATCTCCTATACCTATATATAGTAGATAGTAGATAAGTGCTTATAAGCACGCTAAGTTCCCCATCAACAAATCGCCCCGCACAAGGCGGGACGCTCCTTAGCAGTATAGCGAAAAAGGCTTGCTGCAGAAAAGATTTTAAGGAGGGTCTTT
>CAYSMG010000134.1:0-3667 GCA_964432045.1 uncultured Eggerthellaceae bacterium | reverse complement strand
AAGTCACGCATGGCCTGATCCCGCGCAGCTCAGTGATCCTGTTCACGGAGTTGCCGAGCAGCATGAAGAATTCCCTCTCCAGCATCTTTGTATACGATGCACGAAGCCTGGCCCATGGGACAGATATCTGCGGATACCCGTCGCAGGTCCCACGCCTGAGCTTCGGGATGCGGGCCTTTGGCCCTAACTGAGCACCTGGTGTACGAGTAGAATCTCCTTTCGTACTGATGCATCCTGCAGAGTGCCCCGCATGCGGGGCACTCGTACATCCAGCGTTCGACATTTCAGATACAGCTCTCCCGTGACCGGATGGTTATGATAGCCCCCAGGACGTAGTCGCCCATCATCAGGCCCGTGTAGAATCACAGACCCTCGATCCCGGTGAGGATGTTGACGAGTCCGTTCGAATCTCCGCTGAAGTACGTTTAAGTATCTGTGTTAGTGCTATCCACCTTGGTACGATTATGCGAGACGCGGTATCCTACTGAAAGTTCACGTCTTTGGTGATGTCACACTTTCTCAAAATTTTGTCACTCCTGAGGCATTGAACGAACACCTCGTATGTCATAGGATTCACATGCTGTAAATCAGTCTAACTCAATTCCTGGTTATTCAAGTTTTGGCCCTAAATCTATAGAGGGTGGGGACGCCACTGACGCCGCTCTTCCAGCGGATACCGGGGCGGTATCATGTCTCGTCCAGCGTCCGGTACAACTCATTATCATTGACCAGGAGTCTATCGCATCGGGATTTTTTAATGACCTTTGTTGTATCTGGTTAACAGCAGATGCGCCAGCGTGGACCGAAGCGTTCGTTGCCGGCGCCATAGAATCAATGATGGAAGACAGGACCATTTCATCATCGCCCATAGGCTTTTCACAATCCGCAATGCGGACAAAATCCTCTTCATGAATGATGGCGACATAGGAGATAGGCTCCCACGAGGAGCTCGAGGCTCGGAACGGGTTGTACGTGGAGGTGTACCGTAGCATGTAGTTGACCGTTTGATCAGGGAACAAGGAGAAGAAAAATGGAAATGAGAGAAGCAAACGAGGGAGGAAGGAAGGTGGTGTACGTGTCCGGTAGGCTGTACACCAAGACCGCGCCGGGGATGGAAGACCCCCATTAAGTAGGGCGACCTGAGCGATGGCGAAATAACCCTGAACTTGTCGGAGTTGAAATATGTCTCTGGCGCCGGAATAAAGGTCATATTGGCCACGCATGAAATGGTGGTGGACCTTGGCGAACTCACGGTCAGGAGCCTCCGGGACACCATGATGGAGGTCCCGGACGCCACTGGGTTTACCGATATCCTGTATATCCAGTGAGGTATTCACATGGACGTGTTCAAGTTAACGCCTACGGGCCAATACAACATGAATTTGCACTCGGGGGGGAGGAACCGGCGCCGGCGAAATTTCTCGAGATAACCAAAGACCCGATGGGGACCAACACCGAGCTCTTGATGAGGATCAGGGACGACAACAAGGACACGGGGTACGGCAGGAAGTACGGCTTTGCGGACATCCGCACCATCGAAGAATACCAGGCGAGGATGCCGATCACGACGTTTGACGACTACGCCGGGCACATCTGCATGATGACCGAGGAGGGAGCTACATCGCCGCAGTTCAGTAGTCGCACATCTTGACCAGCGAGTTACAAAAGAGGTTCCTCCTGGCGTTCCTGGAAGGGGAGGGGGGCGATGATCGTGAGGATGGAGGTCGTCTCGGACGTGGACGAGTTAGACCGCGTCATCGGGTTCGTCGACGGAGCGTTGGAGGGCATCGCGGCCTCCAAGAAGTCGGTGCTCCAGCTGGAGTTGGCAGTGTAGGAGATCTTTGTCAACATAGTCAGCTACGCCTATCATCCCAAGAACGGGAAGGTGTGAATATCTTGCGACGTGAATGCGGACGCCATGTCCGTGACAATGACGTTCATGGACATGGGTCTGAAGTTCGATTCTCTGGTCGCTCCCGACCCGGACGTCATCTTGCCCGCGGAGGACAGGAGGATCGGCAGTCTGGGGACATTCCTGATCAAGACTAACGTCAACGAGATCGGCTACAGACGTCGCGACGGGTACAACGTGTTCCCAATCGGAAAGAACCTAGCCCGACGTACTCGGTAATGAACGAGGTAATGTCGTTGAACTGCTCGACATCGCCGGTGAACGCGATGACGTCGCCGTCGATCGCTGAGACCTCTTCGGCGACATCTATGTCGGTACCGGCGGCCACCTTCCCGGCCCCTCGCCGCAGAACCGTTGTAGTCGCTATCGGTCTCGGTCACGCCGTCGGTGCAGAAGACGAATCTGTCGTCAAGGTTGAGCCAGGTCAACTCCCTCCTGTACCTCACCTCGTCCATCGCTCCCGAAACCGTGTTGGAGTGGATGCGGATGAACTCCGATATGCCTCCGGCCCTAACCACTATGGGGGCGCTGTGACCAGCGCTGCTGAGCCCGACCCTCCCAATGAAGAGGTCGATTATCCCCAGCTAACATGTGACGAACATACTCTCGTCGTTGGCGGCAAATGTCCGTGTTCACTCTAGAGAGGACCTCTTCCGGTCCGGATCCTGGGCGGGCGTACTCCTCCAGAAACGCTTTGGCGACGATCATGAACATGGCCGCCGGGAACCCCTTGCCTGAGACGTCCGAAACGACCACTGCCAGGTGAGTGTCGTCAACCATGAAAAAGTCGTAAAGGTCCTCGCCCACATACTTAGCCTGGATCATGGCCCTATGGACCTCCACACCCTTGCCGGAGATTCAGTCGAAGTCCCTCGGAATAAGCGATGTCTAGATGGTGGTCGCGACGAACATCTCGGCCAGGTACATCTGCTCTCTGTTGCTCATGTTGCAGATGTTCTCCACGTAGGCCTCGATATCCCTTGTCATCCCAGTCAACGACCTGGTCAGGACGCCTACCTCGGAGTCGCACCCGGTGTACTTTCCATATTCCTCCATCGTCTCCGCGCCACACATCGTGTGACCCTTCTCCCCGACGAAGTTGGGCGCCGCCTCAGAGATGTCCCCCATGGGGTTCGATATGCGGGACTCAACGTATTTCAGGAACAGCAGCGCAACCACGAAGAGCGCCAACGACGAGGTGCCTATGCAGAAGACGGTGGACAGCTGCTTGCCGTGGCCGAACGAATCCGTGAGGACCCTGTTGTAGGCCGCCAATCCGGTTACCAGGTTGAAGCACGGTCCCAGCACCACGAATATCACAATGATGCGCTTGATAAGACTGCTGTCGAACCTGTACATCCAGACGTGTTGTCCAGTGTCGTCCGCGGCGACGGCAGACAGAGCTTCAACAAGAAGGCAGACATTAGGACGTACGTGATTGCGGTCAGCGGGTAGAGGACATCGGAGCGGGGATGAGCAACCAAGATCGCCGACGCCAGCATGACGGCAGCGAGGAGGACAAGGTCGAAGGTCCCGGGGACCGAATCCCTGGAATCATGTCTCCTGAACGGTCGTGAGAGACGTGGAACGCGATCTCTAGGTACCTAAAGATGATGATGAGCCCCATACCGAAGATGATCAAAAATGACATGACGCTCATCAAGATGACCAGATCGTCGTAGGCCAGTTAGAATATGCCATAGAGCATCCCGTATGTGAGGTTATACAGGACCGTGTAAACCACGGACGACGCAG
>CAYSMG010000133.1:0-3689 GCA_964432045.1 uncultured Eggerthellaceae bacterium | reverse complement strand
GATGAATTAGGGCTTTTATATTATTCAAATGTTATTCTCATTAAAAAGACTACTCACTTGAGAAGCACTGCGCGTACCCTCCTTGTGCTGCTTGAAACGCTGGATCGGTTAGCACGCGCCGGGCTGGGTTGCCCGCGCTGGACCAGGCACCTGCGTCCAAAAACCTAGGCAATATGCCCCAAGAAGTCTTTGGTGCGTTCGGATTGCGGATTATCGAAGACCTCATCGGGAGTGCCCTGCTCTACAATGACGCCTTCATCCATAAAGATCACGCGATCGGCTACATCACGCGCAAAACCCATCTCGTGGGTCACCACAATCATGGTCATGCCTTCGCGAGCCAGCTCTTTCATAACGTTTAAGACATCGCGCACTAATTCGGGGTCAAGAGCGCTGGTGGCTTCATCAAAGAGCATCACATGCGGGTTCATGGCCAAGGCGCGCGCAATGGCCACGCGCTGCTGCTGACCACCTGAAAGCTGGCTGGGCTTGTAATCCACGCGGTCAGCCAAGCCCACACGCTCAAGCTGCTCTAAGGCAATTCGCTGCGCCTCTTCTTCGGAGCGCTTCAGCACCTTGCGTTGGGCTAAGATGACATTTTTCTTCGCACTGAGATGGGGGAAGAGGTTGAAGTTCTGAAACACCATACCCACCTTGGCGCGCACCTTATTTATGTCGGTCTTTTTGCTGGTGATCTCAATATCTTCGAAAAAGATCTGCCCTGCGGTGGGCTCTTCCAAACGATTGATGCAGCGCAGCATGGTAGATTTACCCGAACCTGAAGGTCCCAAGACAACCACAACCTCGCCTCGGTACACATCAAGGTTTACTCCGCGCAGCACCACCAGGTCATCGAAGCTTTTCTGCAAATTGCAAATACGTACTACAGGGCGCTTTTCACCCGAATTATCCCCTGCTTGGGACACAGTCTGCATCTTGTCTTTATCTGTCATGGAGTGCCCCTTCCTATAAGCTCGACATTTGCTCGGGACTTATAGCTCCACCAGAGCTGGCCTTGGTTCCTTGTGCCGCTATCTCACTATTGCGTGTCTCTTCTGTCGGGCGCTGTGATAGCTCGGCCACCATGCCGCCTTTCTTTGCGCGACGCTTTTTGCGCTTCTTGGTGCTTACACCCGTATCGTTTCCCGCCAGACAAGCCTCCAGCTTGCCCACCACCTTAGCCAAAGGCAGGGTGATAACTAGGTAGAACAAGGCCGCCACAATATAAGGAGTAATTGAACCAGTAGATGCCACAATAGTCTTGGCATACATAACCACTTCCATAACACCTACCGCTGCAAGCATGGAGGTGTCTTTATACAGCAGGATAAATTCACTGGTCATGGTGGGAATAACACGCCGCACCGTCTGCGGAATGATCACGAAGAGCATGGTTTGGGCACCGTTCATACCCAAGCTGCGCGATGCCTCAAACTGCCCCTTAGGGATAGATTGAATACCCGCACGGAATATCTCGCACAGGTAGGCCCCCGAGTTCATGAACAGCACGATGATACCCATAGGAATATTGGGAATGTTCACACCCGCCAAAGGCAGGCCGAAAAAGGCAATATAGATTTGCAGGAACAAAGGAGTGCCTCGCACCACGTTCACATAGGTAGCCGCAATGCCGCGCAGAACTCGAAACTTCGACATACGCATTAATGAAAGCAGAAAGCCTAAGGGTATAGCCAAGGGGAAGGCACAGGCCACAATAAGCAGAGCCTGCAAAAAGCCCCAGAAGACCACTGGTACGCTGGTAACAAAGATGGTCGGATCTAAAAACAGCTTCAGAAACTTATTCGAATTCCACTGAGCAACCCAGTCCTGCTCGCTTAAGTAATCGGATAGCTGCTGAAAGAGATCTCTCCCCGCCACTGTAATACTGGGGATATCGTCAATGGTTTCAACGGTGCCATTACTTAAGGTATAGGTTCCCGTAAGTACCATTTCCCCACCGCTAGCAGGGAAAAACACCCCGTAGATCTCAAGACGTAAGGTTCCCTCTTCGCTGATGGGTTCGGCAAAGGTGGCAATAAAGCTCTGTCCTTCGACGCTGAATTCCACCTCAGGGTAGTTGCGATCCATTCGCTCTTCGCCGGTAAGCAGCGTGGCGCGTGCGTTATCAAGAGAAAAAGTGGTGCCCTGCGGAAGGGTGAGTTCAACCGAAATGATATCCTCGCCAGCAACAACATCAGCATCCCAGGTGATACGTGTTTCAGTGGCACCCAAAACAGAATTATCGCCCGCTGCATCAGAATTTGGCCGCGCAGTACACTTAATGGTCTCTAAACCAAAGGCCTGCGTGGGCGCCGCTAAAAGCGCTATAAGCACCACCAAAAGTGTCACTGTTGCTGCAAGAATAGCACGTGTAGAAAAAGCGGATTTCAGCTGGCTATCATGCATAATTCTCAATTCTCTCGGGCGGGGTAAACAAGACTAAAAACTAAAAGCCCGCCTTGGCCAAGTTATCACAATGGTCAAGACGGGCTCATCAAAACAGTGCTACAACAAAACCTGCACCTTATGAGAGCTTTTAGCTCAAGAACTCAGCGGTAAGCTCATCAATCGTTCCGTCGGCTTCCAAAGCAGCAATGGCCTCGTTAATGGCGGCCAGAAGGTTCGGGTTGTCCTTCGATACTGCCACAGCGTACTCCTCGCCCGTTGCCTCGTTCAGAACAATCTCGGCATCGGTGTAGGCTTCAGCCACCATTTGCTCAACTACCGCCTTGTCCATGCATACAGCATCAGCCTGGCCAGACTGCATAGCAGCAAAGCAGTCGGTTGCATTGCCATAGGCCGAAATGGTGGCATTGGGGAAGTTCTCCTGTGCAAAGGTCTCGCCGGTGGTGCCGCTTTGCACGGCAATAACTATACCCTCGGTGTTAAGAGCTTCGGAGGCATTGTCAGAAGTGATGTCGCCGCCGCTCATCACAGCTACCGACTGGTCGGCAATGTAATAAGGATCCGAGAAGTCGACCGACTCAGCACGCTCAGGATCAACCGTGATGCCAGAGATAGCAGCGTCAACCTGGGTGCCGGTTTGAACTGCTGGCACAATGCCGTCAAACTGAATAGTCACAAACTCGCACTCAAGGCCCAGATAATCGGCAATAGCGCGGGCAAGCTCAATATCAAAGCCTACATACTCGTCGCCTTCAAGATTTTCGAAAGGCGGGAAGTCCGGCGAAGTGGCAAAGGTCAAAACACCTTCAGTGATCAGCGTGTAATCACCAGAAGCCTCTTCGGTGGTTTGATCTTCGGACGTAGCCTCTTCCTCTGAAGTGCTGTCACTGGAAGAACAGCCGAAAAGGCCCAGCGATGCCACCAAGGCACCACAGGCAACAAAGGCTGCCGCTTTCTTGAATTTCATCTTGAAATCCCCTTTCCCCTTTTCCCTCATGCTTTGAAGCAGGAACAGGCCGGAAGCGTTGCCCCCGCTCGGCCTTTTACAATTGAAACACTATACGCTTTTTACACAAAAAGCTCAAATAACACGCGTCGTTTATGCAAGCTTACTGGCCCTCGTATCCATCTAGCGGGCGTGTGCAATAGGTGCTACTCTCCCAGCTCTCTGACAGCGCACAGAGCCTTAGTTTTTAGACTGCTTAGTCCTGAAATGCTCTACAAGCGACTCTTCGTCATCATCTAAGGCATGCGCCAAAATCTGCATCCGCGATTCCACTTCT
>CAYSMG010000132.1:0-3690 GCA_964432045.1 uncultured Eggerthellaceae bacterium | reverse complement strand
GTATGCTGCATTCCATCAAATACAGATAGATGCACCATGCCGCCATGTTGCGTGTGGAATTGCCCCAGAAATCAAAGAAACTGGTTTCCAACCTGAGTATAAGGTAAAGGATGAGGTACAAGTCTATGTACTTGTAATTCTTGACAATCTTGTATACGATATAAACCATCGCCCCAATTCCAAACAGGCCGAAATCGCTGTAATAGCCGACGAAACCGCAGTCACTCTTGAACAGACGCAGCACGTCCATTGAATACTCTATCAATTTTGCCAAGGCTGAACTGCCCCCGTGCAATCCGGAACCGAAAAGGATATACAAGGGACTGTCGTTGAGGTTTATGTAATAATCAGCCGCGACAAACCTGATGAAATCCGAATTGCCAAGCTCTTCGCTTGTTTGCGTGTTCAGATCCTCCATGTAGGCCGGCAGGATCATTATCGCGGCCACCAGTAAAAGGCATACGAGCACCTTGGTTGAAACCGGTGATTTCTTGTTGTTGAAAACAAGCCCGATGAAAAAGCAGCTCAACGTGGCATAGATATTTTTCCTGGCCACGAAAAATACAATCCCGACAAAGGTTGCAACCAATAATATAAGGTTTTTTCTTACATTCCGTTTCTGTATTACCATTTGGAATGCGAAAAGACATGCCAAAAGACAGTAGTCAATGCCAAAGATGTAAAATCGCCACAGTCCCATCCGCTGTTCCACATCACCGGTTATTTCGTTGGCGGCACGCCCGTTGAACCACATCGTGGGGTAGGTGAACTGCTGCAACACTTCAAAAAACGTGAATACCAATGATATCCCTATCAGGCACTTCAACAGATAGCTTTCACGTATGCCCCATTTTATGCACAGGAAATACAGACCGACACACATCAGCATCGGTCCTATGGCCTTGAAGGATTCATAGAAGCTCTGACCGTACAGTATGTATGATGACAACACGCCTGTAAAGAAAGACGCCATCACCCAGATGTTGCCTCCCTTGAATATCAAGCCTTTTCTGCTGTTGATTATCGTGCCGGAGCAATACGCAATTAGGACATAACCCAATACTTGGCTGACAATCGGATATGCAGGGTTGTCAACCAGAGGCTTGTAACTTAGGAACGATGTCGCCTGCAGCATCAGCAGCAGGATTATTGTCTCTCTTGATTTCATTTTTTTGTCATGAGAAATGCTGGAAGTCGTCTTTCTGCCTATATCCATACTCGTAGGCTTTCTTTTCACGCTTGCCTATCATACGTGCAGGAATGCCTGCCACTACGGTGTATGGCTCTACGTCTTTCGTCACGATAGCACCCGATGCCACGACAGCCCCTTCACCTATTTTGACGCCTGGCAGAATTATTGAACGGCAGCATACCCAGGCGTATGCGCCGATCTCAACCGGTCCTCCTTTCCCACAAAAATGGATGTCGTTGTAGTCATGGTTCAATGTCCATATTATGGCATCGTATGCGATGACTGCATTGCGTCCTATCTTCAATCCTTTCCTTCCGTCAAGTAAGACTTTCGGCCCGATGCTAACCCCGTCCTCTATCGTTATCCCTTTAGGATTGCGGATGTGGAAACCTTGATAGAAACGCACGTTCTTATTAATTTTCATCCCCAAAAATTTAAGACCATAGTACCGGATATGCTTGCTTGGAAATGAAGAAATAATGCTATTAGCCAACCACCAAATGAAGCCTGACTTGAAACCATTGTATTGTTTTTTAACCATTTTATTAAAGATTAATATGTAAGATTTATTTATTAAGAATTGTTTTTAATTTCCGGCGAAAAAACTGTAAAAACAATGTCTTTTCTTCTTTTTTTATCCCTATGAACCAAATGATTATAATACAAGAAAGTAAACAAGTGAATGATATTAAAAAGAAACTGATAAAATTGTCATTCATCTTATATGACAACCATGCAGGTATTATTAATGATAATACTCCACATAACGAACATCTAAGGAAAACATCATGTATATAATTCATTATAGGAAACTTGATTAGTTTTTTTATTATAACCAAACGTAGGAAATAACAAAAAAAAGATACAGCTAATGAAGTATAAAATACAGATACGGCAGAACAACCATTTTTTAAGAGTACATACGATATGGGTAAAATCATTAAAATAGAAACACCTACGGCTATCTGATAGTACTTTATTTTCCCTGTAGCTTGTACTGTTGTCATTATAGGTTGCGACATTCCATCTATGGCTGTAATAAGGATTATTAACCGAGTAAAAGGTATAACGTATTCAGGTGTATGACCCAGCCATGCTTGTATGATGAATGGAGTTTCCAATAGGACTGGCAGAGATATTATCAACATTAAAAAAAACAACATACGTGAACTGCTAAATACAAGTTTCAACATACTGTCGATATCATTTTGAGCATAATATTTGACAATTTGTGGCCTAACTGCTGTATAGAAATTATTAAAGAACTGAGTTACAACATTGTTTACTTGATAGGCGATACCTCTTGCTGCATTTACAGACGGATTGAAAAAAATATTAAGCAATATATTAAGACCTTGTCCTTTGGCAAGATTAGCAACAGCCCCAAACATGTTCCATCCCGAAAACGAAAGAACCCGTTTAAACTTTTCACCATCCCAATAGAATGTATAGGATGCCTCCTTGTAATGTTTGACGCAATAAACAGTATAAGCCAATGTGACAAGCAACGAACTCAGCATAATGAAAAGGCCATAGCAAAAGAGACGGTTCTCTTCGAATGCCAACATCAAAAACGCCACACCCAATTTCAGAAAAGTTTCCAACAAGCTTATATATGCATAGACATCCATTTTCTCATGGGCTATTATCACCGCATTATATGGATTGTACAGTATGCTTGCAACTGCCGAGATGATCGAGAACTGAAACACCCAATTTGCTGCAGCCATTCTGTTTTCTGGAATTGTCAGGTGCGTATTAAGCAACCACAGTCCCACTATTTCTGCAACCAATACAAAAGCTAATGCATACAATATGTATATAGTCATTGTTATGCTGAACATTTGTTTTAGCCTTATCTCGTCTCCTCGTCCCAGTTCATAAGTGATGAAACGCAAAGTAGCTGCGGACATACTGCTATTGAACACGCCCATCATCACGACTACGCCACCGACTATATTATAGATACCAAAATCCTCTACTCCAAGTGCGTTTAATACGACACGGCTTGTGTAAAGAGACACAAGCATCATCACAAACATCCTAACATACAGCAGCAAGGTATTCTTGGCTATGCGCTTGTTATTTACAGAAATTGTTGTCATGAAAAACGGTAAGCGATTCTGGCGTATCCTCACGAACAGCCCCCCTGTTTTACAGAAGATACGTCCAAAATAAGATATTCCTTACTAATCCCAGATTGCACAGCAAGAATGCTGCACCTCCTATTTTGTCTATACCACCTTTATGCGAAGAATCATTCCAATAAATGTAGTCCATAATCGGAATACCACTCCACGAACTTCCTCAGTCCTTCTCGCAATGAAGTCCTCGGTTTAAACCCGAAATCCATTTCCAGCGGGGTAGTGTCCGCATACGTCACCGGCACGTCCCCCGGCTGCATCGGTACAAGTTCCTTGTGTGCTTCAAAATCATAATCTTTTGGTAAAACTCCCGCCTTAACCAATTCATCTTGAAGTATAGTCACAAAATCAAGC
>CAYSMG010000131.1:0-3694 GCA_964432045.1 uncultured Eggerthellaceae bacterium | reverse complement strand
CGGGCATCGGCCAACTGCCGGCGACCATTGTGTACTCCTATGTTGGCGGCATGCTAACAGGTGGGGCGCAGATGCTTATGTATGCGCTACTCATCCTCTTTGCTCTTGCTGTATTGACGGTGATTATTCGACAGGTTTATGTCGAGCGCAGCAAGCGCAAGGCAGCACAGGCACAGGGTAATGAAGCGGGCAATGGAGTGGGCAATGGGGCCGATAACGAAGCCGATAATGAAGCTGCAGCGATGCCGGTGGACGAAGGGGGGCGGAAGTCCTGACAAAGCTTCGCCGTATCCTCAAGCCGCTTGTGTTTGCACTTATTGTCATTGCTGCTGTTGTTGTCGGCGTGGTGACGGGTGCAGCCGAGGCCGTGACTAATGGCGAGCTTCAGGCAGCCATCGAGGGTTTGGTTAAGGTCAACGAACCACTTGCCGTGGGGGTTTACTGCATCTTTACCATTGTGGGCTGCGTGCTGCTTGCGCTGCCGGGATCTTTGTTTGCTATTGCCGCTGCAGCGCTGTTTGGCCCGATGATGGGAACGTTGTGGTGTTCGCTGTCGGCGACGGTGGGTGCCGTGTTAGCCTTCGTGACAGCGCGCTTCTTTTTGCGCGATATCGTGAGGCCGCGTGTGATGCGCAACAAGATCATCCGACGATGGCTGTTTGAAGGTTCGCGCCGCAATGAGCTCGTGACGCTTGCGGTAACGCGGCTCGTACCAGTCTTTCCCTTTAACCTGCAGAACTTCGCCTACGGTGTTACCGATATGCCGCTGTCCGTGTATACGCTTGGCACCTTTTTGTTTATCATCCCGGGAACCGCGCTTTACGCCTTTGGTACGGCAGGTATTCTTGATGAGCAAGGACGGGTGCCTTTTCTTGTAACAACGCTTGTACTTGCAATTCTTGTTGTAGCTGTGGGTACTGTGCTGGCGCGCCACTTCGGTTTGAACAATAAGGACGCTGGGGCAGAGGAGCAGGCGACACAGGAGCGGATATCGCAGGAGAGGGAAGGGGAAAAGGATGCCTAAGGGCAGCGCAGTACAACGCGTGCTGAATGCAATTGCCGTGGCGGAAAAGGCTCACTATCCCTTTAAGAACTACCGTCACGCACGGGCAAAGAGTGTAGTCTTTATTGGCTGCAACATGGTCTCTCTGTATCCACAAACGGTGCGAGAACTTGCGCGCGTACTGCGCGAGCGAGCAGACATCGGCATTGCCTTTGACTGCTGCGGTGCCCCGCTTTCTTTTGAGGGCTCTAAGGGCGAAGCGGAGCGTATCGGGAAAGACGTGGCGCGCCGTTTGCGCGAACGCGGAGTTAAGGAATTAGTCGCGACCTGTCCAACCTGCGCCCTGAGTTTGCAAGCTCTTGTTGATGTGCAGGTGGTGAGTGTGTATGCCAAACTGCGAGAGCTAGGCATTGGGCAGATCCTTGCGTCTGATGGGGCGGTGTTTCCTCCCTGTCCTGACCGGCGTGACGGCTTATGGTTGGCCGACGTGCTTTCCTTTTTCGAAGACGAGCCACCTGTGCTTCTTCGAGCGCCCTGCTGCGGACTGGGCGAGCGCAACGGGCGAAGGCCGCCCGAGCGGGTGCGGGCGATGGCCTGCGCCTGCATAGACCAGGCTCGCCAGGCAGCCGAAGGAGCGCCCTATGTGTATTGCGCCTCCTGTGCAGGGAGCTTCGCCGCACATGGTGAGCCGCAGGTGCGCTATATGCTCTCCGAGATTCTGGGAGTACATGAGGCGCCTGCTTTGAATTCGACCCTTCTGAATCGGGCACGCGCGAAATTCTTCTGAGGAAACGCTGATGTGTTCCTTTCGTTTGAACATGCCTTAGCATGAGATGGGGCGGGCGGAAGGGACAGGGAAGGAATGATCAGCGCTTCTTTAGGCGATATGCCTCTTAGGTAGCATTTCTCTTAGGCAGTACCTTTACTGGGCAGCGCGCCTGTGAGGTGATGAGTCTGTTGGGTGGCACCTTTACTAGATAGCGTGCCTGTGAGGTGATGTGCCTCTTAGATGGCATACCTCTAAGGTGATAAGTCTGCGTGCTGCGGCTTATCGAAAAGGAGGGCGAGACAGAAAAGTCTAGGGGAAGTGAGGTTCATCAGCATGGAGAAGGCAGAGTCAGCGGGGCGCTCTGATGCTTCTGTGGGCGCACCCGCTGCGCTTGTGGTGATGACACGCACTCCTGAAGCCGGCTTCACCAAAACACGCATGATGCCTGCTCTTTCCGCTGTTCAATGCGCCGAGTTACATGCAGCTATGCTTGCGGATACCGCTGCGCTTTGTCGAGACCTTGCCGATTGTGTCGATGTGTTTGTCTCGTACGCGCCGCCGGGGGGCGTCTCTGCCGTGAGGGCCTCCTTCGATGTTCCGGCCAGCTATTTCGAGCAAGAGGGCGGAAGCCTAGGGGATCGAATGCGGAGGGCTGTGGCTGGAGCTTTGCGAAGAGGTTATCAGCGCTGTATTGTTGTGGGCATTGACGCGCCCGAGCTTGCCGCCTTAGACATTAAGGAGGCACTTGAGCTGCTTGATAATACCGATGTTGTTCTTGGTCCTGCTTCCGATGGTGGCTTCTATCTGATTGGCGTAAAGGAGGCGCTGGACTCGGCTTTTGGCCTTCCTACTTATGGGCACGGTCAGGTGCTTAAGCAGACCATCGACGCGCTTGTACGCGATGGACGCAGCTATGCGCTGCTGCGCATACTTCGGGATCTTGATTGCCGGGAGGATGCCGAGGCGCTCCTTGCCTGTGCAAATGTCGATACGAGGCTTGAGCGACTGGAAACCGTGCGTTACCTGCGAAGGGTGATGTGATGCGTTTGAGAGGTGCCGATAGGGAACTTGCCTCGGGCGTTTCGGGCGCGCTTGGTATGCCTGAAGCTGCGGGTTTATCGGTCGTATCGAGCGACTTGGGCACGCTAGATTCACCGAGCGCCTTGGGCGCTTCGGGTAAGTTTGGCGCTTCGAGCGAGTCTAGTATTTCGGGGAAGCTTGGTATTTCGAGCAAGCCTGGTGCCTCGGATTTATCGGGCCCTTTGAGCGTGTCGATTGTCGTACCTCTTTACAACGAGCGGCGTGTCATCAAGCAGCTGCTTGCCGAGCTGCGCCCTTTGCGTGATGCCTGCGAGATTATTTTTGTCGATGGGGGCTCGACTGACGGCACGGTGGAAGCTATTGGTGATGAGTTTCGCGTGATTAAGTCCCGGCGCGGACGCGGGATTCAGCTCAACACGGGCGCGGCGGCTACCTGTGGCAAGGTGCTTTTCTTCCTTCACGCCGACAGCTCCTTGCCACCCGATCCTTTGAGCGAGATCCGTCATGCCCTGCGCCATCACCGCTTCGGTTGCTTCGGCCTTCGCTTTTCACCATCAAGTCCGCTTATGCGCATCTGTCAGGCGCTATCAAACTACCGCTGCTACGTGCGGCGCATTGTGTTTGGCGACCAGGGACTGTTTATCGAGCGTTCGCTCTTCGACGAGCTGGGAGGTTTTTCCGAGCTGCCCCTTATGGAGGACTACGAGCTTTCGCTTGCTCTGCGCCGGAAGGGTCTGCGTCCGGGCGTAACACGTCGGCGAATCACTACCTCATCGCGTCGCTACGGTACGACGACGGCAACGCGACTGCGTACGATGTGGCTCATGCTGCGTCTTCGCAGGATGTATCGCAAGGGCGTGTCTGTTGAGGAGATCGCGCGT
>CAYSMG010000130.1:0-3705 GCA_964432045.1 uncultured Eggerthellaceae bacterium | reverse complement strand
GTCAGTACTGCCTTCTAAAGAGACCCTCATGGAATACTGGGTAATATCCGAGCGGTTAATGATGCCAACGATGCGTCCGTCTTCAAGCACTGGCGCCTTCTTCAGATGGTTCTTGGTCATAGTACGGCATACTGCCGGCAGGCTGGCATGTATGTCTACGCCGATAATGCCCTTTGTTCCAATGTCGCGAATGTTCAAGGACATGAGCTCTTTGAGCTTTTCGTCGTAGCTTTGCTGATCAACACCTATCTGCATGATGAGCAGGACCGGATCTGTGTAGCTGTTTGAGCGTGAGGACAGCATGCGCATGATGTCACCATCTGAAACAAAGCCAACGGCCTTGCCGGAAGCGTCCACTACGGGGGCCCCACTAATGCCATGCTTCACGAATAGCTGCATTGCATCAACAACGGTGGCATTAGGATCGAGCGAGTACACATCGCGCTTCATAATCTTTTCCAGTATGCTGCGCTGTTCGTTGTCAGGGTCAGTCTCTTGAGTATCGCCTGCCTTGTTCTTCACAAAGACAATGGTGAGGATCAAGGCTATGGCCGACATGACTACTGCTACAGTAAAGGCGGCGTTAATGCCTAAGATGCCTGCTTCAATCGTATCTCTTGAACCCGAGGCTGCGCTGGTGGCAAAGGTATCGACTGAGACCAGCAAAGCAGTACCCAAAGAGCCTGCTACCTGGCGCAGCGTGTTGTTCACCGAGGTACCGTGGTTGATAATTTTGTTATCGAGCGAATTCATGGCCCAGGTGGTAATGGGCATGTTCACCAGCGAGAGTGAAACCATACGGATGGCATAGATAATAGTGATCCATACTACATCGGTTTCACTGGTAAGGGTTGCAAAGCCCATGGTTGAGATGGTCAGTATGCCCAGGCCTATGATGCTCAGTACGCGTGGACCATACTTGTCGAACAAACGCCCCGCAAAGGGGTTCATGATACCCATCAGTATTGCACCTGGCATAATAACTAAGCCCGATACCGTAGCGGAATAGCCCATATAGGTCTGTAAATAGATGGGCATAAGCACGCCAGCGGCCAAAAGCGAGGCCTGCACAATCATGCAGATGACGGTGCCAATAAGGAAGCGTCGGTTCGTAAGTACCCGCACATTAAGCATGGGGGTTTCCATCTTCAGCTGGCGATGGAAGAAGAACACCAGCACCACTATGCCAAACAGCGTGATAAGCAGGTCAACTACATTGATGCCCACCGACCCAATAGTGGAAAAGCCATACAGTAGGGCACCAAAGCCCAAGGTGGATAAAATAACCGAGGGTTTATCCAGGTGAGCGGCAGGATTCAGCGGTTTGCTGCGCTTAAGAACAAAGAAGCTCAGTACGATAACGACTGCGATGATAATGGCGATGCTGTAAAACAGGATGCGCCAGCCAAAGGAGTCGATAACTAGACCCGATACGCTTGGACCAATTGCCGGGGCAAAGGCAATTACCACACCAAAGATGCCCATGGCGCTACCGCGGCGCTCGGCTGGGAAGGTAAGCATGAGGACGGTCATTACCATAGGCATCAGAATGCCGCAGCCTGCAGCTTGCAAGAGTCGGCCTATCAGCAAGATGGGAAAGTTGGGAGCAATGCCTGCCAGAAGGCTGCCAAGAGCAAAAACAGTCAGCGAAATAATATAGAGCGTTTTGATGGAATGCTTGTCGGTTAGATAGGCGGTTACCGGAATCATAATGGCATTAACCAGCGTAAATCCCGTGGTAAGCCATTGCACAGTTGAAGCGTCGATCGACATCTCACTCATGATGGAAGGTTGCGCCGGGGTAATAACTGTCTGATTAAGCACCGTCACAAAGGTGCCAAATATCATAATAGCCAGCATCAATAGAGTCTGTTTCGATAAGCCAAATGCCATAAGTACTGTCTCCTTAAAAGCTAACAAAAGCTCCCGCAAGCTTACCCTTTGCTGTAGCGCTTATTGCGTACATCAAAGAGTTGCGTTTCAGGAGCTTTTCTGAATACTGCTCTCTTTTGTTGCACTGAGTATAAAAATAAAATTGGTAAAAGTGAATACCCAGTAAATAAAAATGTGATAAAGTCGTAGAAACGGTACGATATGAGTGCCAAACGGTTTTGATTTATGCGGTGAAGGCGAAACGGAGGAAGCCGAGGTGAGTGATGTTAAAAACTCTACAAGTCCTGTCGGCGTACGAACTCCCAAGCAGCTTGCTGAGGATGAAGTGCAAAGTGCACCGGTGAGCTTGCGCGAACGTAAAAAGGCAAAGGCACGTCTTGCCATAGAAAAGGCTGCGCTTGATCTGGTCATAGAGCACGGCTACGACGGCTGTACTGTCGAGGACATCTGTGCCCGTGCCGAGGTTTCCAAAAAGACCTTCTTTAATTATTTCCCTTCAAAATCGGCTGTGATTATTGGTCGTAACGAGGCTTTTCCTTCTCCTGAAGAATTGATAGCAGGACTTGATGCGCATCCAGATGAATGCTATTTGGATGTCTTGGTAGAAATGGTGGGTACTAATTTTGGGGCTCGAAGCGGGGAGGAAAGCCAGGATCGGGAAGTGGTCGAACTTCGTCAAAAGGCCTTGAGTCAAATGCCCCAGCTGTTTTTCCGGGGTCAGCGCGATTTATTGAGCGTGCAAAAGGCAGTAAGTGAGGCCCTAAGTACCTATTTGGAAAACCATCCCGCACGGCGCATGATGAAATCGCATTCAGCAGCCTATGAGGCACTAGTGGCCTCTTCGGCAGTAACGGCCTTGGTGCGCACGCGTTCAATGTTTTGGGTGTTTTATCAAGAAGAAGCAAAGGCCGCAGATGTTCGTCGCGTGATGGCGGACTATCTTTCTGTTGACTTTTAGTTCTCGGTTTTCTAGCGAAGACCGCCTGATTAAAGACTTCAAAATAAAGGCCATCTTATTCAGGCTGTCTTATTGCAGATCACCCAATTCAAGATTAACTAATTCAAGGATGCGTGCTGCTCCTAGCGTCATGAATAACGATTGATAGGATGCGTTTGAATAAGCTCAAAGAGACTTTCTTGTAAGGCAATGCGTTTAAACGAAGGCGAGGTGTTTTTCCTGCTCGCGGCACTCCGTCAAATACATGTTGATGATCACCTGATACGGTATGCCTGTGCGGGCTGACTCGGCCTTGAAATACTCGATGTTCGCGACGTCGAGATTCATCGTCACTGGTTTGCGCAGACGCTCGACATAGGGGTTCGGGCGACTGTCACTGAAATCATACTCTTCTCTCATTTTCAGTACCTCCAATACTGGCGCTCCTCGTTCTTCGTCGATTTCCGCGCCGAGATGATGCGAACAGTCGACCCCTCTCCTCTCATACAGTGAGACACCGTAAGGACGTGCGCTGACATACTCATACCAATGAGAACGAAGCGCTCCTCGCTGCCCGAGTGGTCAGGGTCGTCAATGATGCGGGCATAGGGATCGTAGAATGATTCGGCCGCCTCTTCGAATGTCACGGCGTGCTTGCCAACGTTCAGCTCGGCTTTGCGGACATCCCACTCGAATTCTATGTATCCGCTATCAAATATATTTATATTATACATATATGGCCAATATCATCAAAGCGAGCCTAGGTGTGGTCTTGAACGAGCCGATTCTCTGTGCTAAAGTACGCCCCACAACTGAATAGCTGAAACCGATGAGGCGAAAGTCAAGCCGTCAAGAGCACTCACAGAGAGCGGGCG
>CAYSMG010000129.1:0-3715 GCA_964432045.1 uncultured Eggerthellaceae bacterium | reverse complement strand
ATCGCCCCACTGAGCGCCTACCAGAACTGTTCTGGTCATCACGGTTCCTTTCATCTAAGAACATAGGATCAGGGCAAAGGTATACCCTTGCCCTTAATCTATACCTCGACAGTATAGCCCAGGGCAAAAGCCTCAGGCACAGGCCATCGAGCAAAAGTCAAGCAACTACAAGCTAAGCTCGGTAAGCTTGGGGTCAGCTGCGCGAAGGGCTTCCACTACATCTTCGTGGCAGGTAAACAAGACCACCTGGCGACTTTGGGACAGTTCCGCTAGGGCACGGGCGGCCCCTTCTCGACGCTGAGCATCAAAGTGCACCAAAATGTCGTCGGCAAATATGGGCACTGCGCGTCCCACATTGTCGGCCTGCAGCAAAAGAGCGATGCGCAGGGCTAAATACAGCTGTTGGCGAGTTCCTAAAGAAAGATATATTGGCTTGCGCACGGTGTGGGCAGCGTCTACCACCTGAATATCCCCTTCACCAGAAAGCTCAACCTTTTCCCAGCGCCCATTGGTCATAAGCGATAAGAAACGGCTTGCCTGGCGATAGACCTCGGGCTGACTTTTGCTTTCCCAAGTGTTAATAGCCGACTGCAACATCCGTCGCGCCAAAAGCAGACAGGCATATGAGTAAGAGCTTTCTTCTTGGCGCGTGATGATCTGTTGCTGCTTGAGCTTTAATTCATCGAGGGTATGGCTACCCTTTGCTTGCTCGAGTTTTGCCTTCAGCTCGCCGTAGCGGCTATTTACCCTCTCGCTTGTTTCAAGCAGCGCATTGCGCCGCGCACCTGCCCGAGCAAGCTCAGCATCAAGAGCCTTGCCGTCTTCTTGATACTCCAGTTTCGCCTGAGCAAAAATATCGCGCCGCTTCTTCTGCGCCTCTTCAATTGCCGCTTCCACCGAGCTTATACGTGAAACCAGGGCGCGCCTGCGCTGATCAAAAGATTCTTGCTCGGTGCGCATCTGCCGCGCTTCTTCCAAAAGGGAACGAGCCCGACGAAGCGAGCCTTCTGCAGCTCCTAAGCCCACTTCATCCAGTTGACGACGCAGATCACCAGTGAAGTCGGCCAACGCCGCCTCGCATGCCTCAAGACGTTTTTTATCTTGCAGCATAACCCAGCGTGCATCGCTTTCTTGAGAGGCGCGCAACTCTTCCTCCTTGTTGGGTCGAAAGAGCATCACTAAAGCCGCTGCCGCCAAAAAGAGGGCAAACACCACCAGACCTGCACCCAGGGCGGTGAAAGACAGGCTGGTAATTTCTTGACCATGAAGAAAGGTGAGCACTCCAACCAGCACAAAAATGAGGGGGAGCAAAACCGAAAGAAACACCTGCGTACTGCGCTGGCGCTGAGCCTTGCGCACATCGAGCTGGGCTTCTCCATCATGAAGAGCCTCATATTTTGCGTAGGAGGCCGAATAATTTTCCTTTGCTAAATCGCAACTGTGTTCCAGTTTTGCCTGTTGTTCAGACCAGGTATCGAAAAAATCACGCAGAGCACCTTCACGCGAAGCACTCACCTCAGGCAAGCTGCTGTCGAAGGCACCAAGGCGCACTTGGCGCTCACTTGCAAGCTTCTTCTTCTCTTCTGCCAACTCCTCATACTGTTGATGCAGCTTGTCTAGCTGCTGACCTATGTTCTCTAGGGCAGCACGCTGGGTTTTAAGACGCTCTATCTCTTCATTGGCGGCATCTATGCGCGCCAAGATATCAGCTCGCTCGGGCTCAAGCTGGGTAAACTCCTCGTCTAGGTGGCGAAGGCGCTCGGCCTCTTGAGCCGCCTGTGATGTTTGTGCCCTCAGCTCACTTAATTCCTTTCCCAAACGCACCAAGGATTCTGTTGCCGAAGAGGCACGCGAGGTAAGGCTTCCCAGGCGCCCCTGGATTACTTCAAGGGCTTCAGTCGGACTTGTTTGGGTGCCCGAGCCTGCCGTAAGAAGCTTAGCAGTCATACTGTCAGTGGAGCGCAGATCTTGCAGCTCATCAGAAGAAAGGGAAAACATGGCCACATAGGTTTCCTTGTCAATGTCAGAAACCAGAGAAACCTCCCCTTTAAGCCCCTCGCTATTGCGCGCTCTTGAGAGCTCCCATTCTTGGACGGTGCGATCGGCATCAGATGCTGAAGCAGGATCTTCGGCAAAGATAAGCGAGCCAACGCGTTGGGCATGTTCTGGCCGATAGGTATTACGAGCGCCGCGCGCTTCCTCCCAACCAAACAATACGCCTTTCACAAAGGCAGCAATGGTACTTTTGCCCGCCTCGTTTTTTCCGAAAACTACATTGAGGTGAGGCGAGAAAGGACCCAAGGTTTTTTGCGAGAAGGCTCCAAAGCTCGTCATCTTGATGCTTTTAAGGTAGGGGGCGTGGCTTGCCTGTTGCAAAAGACCATGACGAGGGGCTGGTGGCAGGGGGCGGAAAGGCTTATTCATCGGCGCTCCTCTTCCCGCTGCAACAGATCCAGCACAAGGTCTTCTGCACGCTGGGCCAGGTCATCTATCGACTTTACGCAGCTTGGCGGCAAGGGCATTCCCTGCTGCAAGAATTCCTCTTGCAAATACGCCACCTCTTCATCCACCTTTTCGTGCTGCGCCCGGGCAGTTTGTAAAAAGAGTGCAGGAAACAAACCTTCATGAAAAAGCGCTTCCTTATCGAGTGGACGATGAGTGTCATCTATCAGGGCATCGCAGTAAAACTCGGGGTAACCGTCGTTGATTTGCTGGCGCAGGTCTTCTAACACTCCCGGGCGAGACAAAAGTTCATGCAAACTACTTGCTCCCACCAAGCGAATACGCACGCACATTTCTTCGCAGCGCGCCTTGCCATTTGCACGAAACAGCGCACGTGTAATGCGGTCAGAAATTTCAGATACGGTGGCACAATCGCTTATGTCAACTTCAAGTTGCTCCCAAACCACACTTGCCGTAGGCACAAACTCAAAAGATGCCGGCAAGTCCTCTTCAAGCGTAACGAGCAAACAGCCCCGCATGCCGGTTTCGCGAATGTCGCGCCCTTGTATACAGCCCGAAAAGGCCATACGAGGATCGGTCTTCGAAGGATAGATAGTCTGCTTATGAATATGGCCCAAGGCCCACCAGTCCATACCCGTAGCTAAAAGCTCCTTCGGATCAACAGGCGCTTTTTGCAAATCAATATCAAGGCCGGTATGAAGCACTCCCACCGCAAAGGGGGCTAAGACAGCGTCTGGCTCTTCTTCCTGAAGTTTTTCTTGTGCCGCTTCTCGCGTTATACCCTGGGCGATATTTTCGTCAACCGGCCAGGCCTGACTATAAAATCCGCGTCCCGCTATAAGACAGAGCGGCTCGCCATCTCTGCGATACAAGAAAAAGCCCGGCTTTGAGGCAGGGAGCAAGTGGGTGTTTGGCGGCAGTGCAAACAAATCGTTTTGCCAGGAGGTGTAGGGATCATGATTTCCGGTGCACATATACACCTCAATGCCAGCCTCGCAAAGGCGCTCAAGCCCGGCAAAAAAATGACGGTAGTCACCATAGGAGGCACGCGAGCTATCGAAGATATCACCCGCAATTACGACAAAATCAACTTTGCGACAAATTGCCTCGTCGATGACTCGGTTATAAGCCTCTGATATGGCACTAAGCAGACGCTTAGCCCACTTGTCGGAAAGGGCGCGCAATCCACGAAAGGGCGCTCCTAGATGCAGGTCGGCGGTATGAAGAAATGTCAGTCTCTTAGCCATAGCAA
>CAYSMG010000128.1:0-3770 GCA_964432045.1 uncultured Eggerthellaceae bacterium | reverse complement strand
TGGAATTCCTTGTTTCCCAGATGGGTGGTTTTTCCATTGCAGGAGAGCTGGAAGGTAGTGCGGTCAAGGACAAGATCGCCAAAGGATAACTCGGATACCTCTAGGGTAGAACTGCGTCGGGATAAGGCGCGGATGCGCGCTAAAAGCTCTCCGGTGACAAAGGGCTTCGACAGGTAATCATCGGCACCGCCATCAAGGCCGGCGATGCGGTCAGAGGGATCGCTTTTTGCGGTGAGCAGCATAATGGGCGTTTTTATGTCCGAAGCACGCAAACGCCGCAGAACTTCTATGCCGCCTATATCGGGAAGCATAATGTCTAAGATTATGCAATCGTAGTTTCCCGACATACCATATTCAAGAGCACTTTTGCCGTCGTATACGACATCGACTAGGTAGCGCTCGTGTTTGAGTAGGGCTTCAAGTGCTGCGGTTAGTTCTCGTTCGTCGTCTGCAACTAGAATTCTCATGTCTGCCTCCGCATTCGAAAGGGCGTGTTCGTCCCCTATCAGGCGAGACCTTAAGCCCCGCACCTTAAAAGACACTTAATAATAAAAGCCTCTTGCTAAAATCGCTGCGTTTCTCCATATGAAACCGCCTTTTTTGAAGAACTTGAAGCATGCTTTGGGACCTGACGCAAGGGCTGCGGATCCCGCCACAGCAGGCTTTGTATCGGTTTGGGGTTTCTACTGAAGCGCTGCTACTAAGTCAAGCAACTCGCTTACATCATTGCGATTAACTAACAAGTATTCACCTCCAAAAAATGAAACCAGATAAAAGCTATTGTCGTAGCGCGTGAATGAAAGAGTGAGCTGAGAGTAGGTATCGGTATTGCGATTGAAAACAAAACTTAGGGTAGCTTCGTCCTCTTGTGCAAGACTTGCCTCACCCTCACCCTCGCTTTCAAGGGCATCTATGGCATCAAGAAGGGCTTCGGCAGCCTCACTGTCAATTTCGCTGCCATCAAGGGTGTAGCTTGTTTCGGTCTCATCCTCATCAGAATCATCTTCGTCATCGGCCTCGCTGCGCACAATGGCTAAGGTATAGGTTTCGCCATCAGCTGTTATCTCAATCGAGTCGACGGTATCCCAGTCCATAAGGCATACATCATCGGGTCGCAGACTGGCGGTTGAGGCTTCCAGCAGGGTCTCTACTGTTGAGCTACTGAGGGTGTAGACCTTGTCGGAGTCTTGCGGCTTGGCATAATAATCTCCGCTTGAGGTAGTGCTGCCGATGAGCAGAACATAGGTGTAGGAGGTCTCAACCTCGTTGTAGATCGTATCGCCGTCCTCGTCCACCTCACCGCTGTCTTCCTGGGTGGTTTCTGTATAGCTTAGCGTGGCAGTAAGCGTGGGGTTATCAAAGCCGTAGTCGGTCTGCCCATCATAGGCGGGGTCTACCAAAGAAGACCAGCTTACATAATTCACCAAGCTAACAACCGAATTTGCCAGGGTGCTGGTGGTTGCCACTCCGCCATCTTCATCTTCGGCATACCAGGTATAGCTGGTGGTGTAGGACTGGGCTACGCCGTCGGAGTCTTGACTTAGGGTAAGGGTGCCGCTGTCTTGGCTTAGGCTAAGTGAATCGACGCTGGCGGCTGAAGGAGAGCCGTCTTTGGCATAAAGATCAAGCATGGAAATTGCAAAGGCCGAACCAAGGCTTGTGTCTATCACAGAGGCGCCATCTTGTCCCTCAAGGTTGGCATAGTAGCCATTGCCATCGGAGGTGGCGCTTCCCAGGCTAAAGCTTATAGTTTCACCATCGCTAAGGCTTACCGTAACGCTTATAGAAGCGTCATCTAAGCCCATCTCCTCGCTTATGTCAGAGGCATCGATGCTGCGCTGCAGCTCGGCGCTGGCCAGGCTTTCTGCCAACTGAAGAGCCGAGCTTTGGTCAAGCGAGACATCGGGTAGCTCAACGCTTTCCCAGGTGTCATCTTCCAGGGTAATGGCCCCTTCTTCGCCGTCGTAGGTCCAGCTAATGGCGACAATGTCGTCTTCGGCAATATTCAAAAAGAGAGTTTCGGTCTCCTCTGTAGTATCCTCGCTAGCAGAGAGGTTTTGTACAGCGAAGTAGGCCACCGCGCACACCACCAGCGCTGCTGCCAGTATGCCGAGATTTCGCATATGCGAGCGCTGGGTGGAAGAGCTCGTCTTTTTGGGGGTTTCCATGCGCCTACCGTGCCCTTCGACTACGCCAGATAACAAAGCCCACTGCCAAGATGGCCAAAGGCACAACCCCTACTACAAAGAGGCTTATTAGCGAGGCGCTAGCGGTATCAATAACGAGATAGGAGCTACCCGTACTCTTGCTATCAATGCTTATCAGGGCGGTGTCAGAATCGGTGAGCCAGGCCAAGGAGTTTATAAACAGCTGGGTATTATTGCCATTGACCATCGAATCAAGGCTTGAATCTAAAAACAGGCTGGTGCTGAACCACACTATGCGTGTTTCGGTATCGTCCACTTCTTCGCTGATGGCTACTCCGATGGTGGCTTCACCTTCTATGTCGCCTTCCTCCTGGCTTAGAGTTTGAGCTTCATCAACGTTGGTTTTGATATAGGAAGAAGAGGAGGTGGTAAGCAGCGAGGTGATTTCCAAGGTGCTGCGGTACTGGTCTATCTCTTCAATGGCATGGGCCAAGGGCATTATTACGTAGGTATTTTCTTCTGACAGGCTACCGGTGGCGTCGTGTTCGCCAATGGTGGGCAGTAGGTAGTAAGGATAGCCATTCAAAGAGTAGGTCTCGTCAAGTACTACGCCTTCTACGCCTTCTACCCCGTAGCTATTCAGCAGGTTATCCAGGTTAGGCATCTCCCCGGTGCCGCAGCCGGTGTTGTAGTCAGTGAGAAGCATAAGCCTTCCGCCCTCGGCCAGGTATTCTTCAAGCGCCTCTGCTTCGGCTTCCGAAAGATCGCTCGTAGGAGAAACAATAAGCACGGCGTCGGCATCTTCAGGAACCGAACCTTCTGACAGCAGATTAAGCTCCGCGCTTTCCATATTTACGCTTTCAAGCGAGCTGGTCACCGTGCTAGAGACCTCTTCGCCATGTCCCACCAGGATGTATACCAAAGGCAAATCCTCGCTGACTAAAGAAGCAATGGCACTGGTAATGGCCGATTCTCCGGCGAACTCATAAGAATAGGTTGATGAGTTAAGCGTGTAGAAGCTGCTGTAACTAACCACCTGATAATCCTCACCATAGGTGATAATCAGGCTGTTGTCATCAAGGGTGTCGCTGGTATATTGACTGGTAAAGGTGGGGTAAAGCACGGGGTCACGCGTAATAAGCTCCACGTGATCTGCCGATGCATATTGACCCAGCAAAAGCTCTACTAGGCTATCTTCAGATCCCTCCTCGCAGATGTAGTAAATGGTGAGATCTTCTTCCAGCTCGTCAAGCAGCTCTTGAGTTTCTTCCGATATAGAGGTGGTTTGGTCAGCTGAAATGTCGTAGGTGGTATAGCTTGCAGGCAGTGAGTCAACCACTGTGACAAGCAAAGCGGCCAAGACGATAACCACAACACAGCTGAGTGCGGTATAGCCGCCAGCCTTAAAGGAGCGTTGCGTGAAAAGAGCTTTCAGGTTCTCCTTAGAGAAACTGTGACGAAGTGCCTGCGTGAATTTTTTTCCCCAACGCGGCATTAGTTCCACCTCCTGCGTTCGAAGGAGTTAATACTCAAGAACACAAACACTAGGCACACCGCTAGGTAAAACACCAGTGCGGTGAGATCGATAACTCCGTTGATAAAGGTAGAGAAGCGGTCGAAAAG
>CAYSMG010000127.1:0-3771 GCA_964432045.1 uncultured Eggerthellaceae bacterium | reverse complement strand
CATTGATATAGACCACCGAATCAGGATGCTCTTCCATAATTTGTAAGCAGACGCGTTCTTTTTCTCGAATGTTTTCGGCGGCACCAAAGGCTATCTCGATATTGCTTTCCAAAACAAGGCGTGTTTCTTCCACTCCATCGGCATAGACGGTCTCTACCTGATCGACAAGTTCAGTGGTCATGCCCGATATAATATCAAGAGCATTAAGCACGCTCTCATCGGTGCAGTAGGCGCCCACTTCAGCTTCAGTACCATAGGGCACATCTTTTATGACAAGCGCAGCATCTACATCCTCATAAACCGCAGAACTGGTACGCTGGCCCGCCTCGGAATCGCGGTCGGGAATGGGCATGAGCCACATGTGGTCAGAGGCAATAGCCCACAGCTGAGTAGAGGTTGCATCTTCAGTAGGTACCTCTACCACCGCTGCAATCTCTCTCTCGGTTACCACTAACTCTAAAGTGCTTGGAAAAATTCGATTGATCTGCACATCCTGCACCCAGGCATCCTGCATGAGGCGGTCTTTAATTGCTGCGGTATCAACCCTCAAAAGTGTCTCTCCTGAGGGCACTGCCGCTAAAATCGACATCTCTTCTGAGGTGAGATGCTCAACACCACTTACCTGTACATTTTCAATGGTGAATAAGCTTGAGTTGTAAACCACCACTGCCCCTATGGCAAGGGCGGCAAAAAGTGACACTATAACACTGAGACGAATAAGATAACGACGGTAGCGCTTCTGGGCTCTGTTTTGCCGTTCAAGCCGGTCAAGATCACCTAGGCGCACCAAGCTAAGCGACTCATAAGAGCCTGCTTTATTCTGCTGGCTATAGCGCCCACCGGCAAGTGCCTGCCACTGCTGGGACTGCGAATTTAAAGAGGCAGAAGTCCGCGTTCGCGAGCGGCTTCGCTGCGTAGAGGAAGGTCTACGCGAACCCGAGGAAGTGGACTTCCGGCGTAAGTTCGATGCCATAGACCTGTTTCACCTTCGCTTGAATCGTCGTAATGAGTTCTTTTACCTCAACAGCCCTCGCACTACCAAGGTTCAAAATAAAGTTCGCATGCTTTTCCGATACCTGAGCATCACCCACACGCACACCCTTCATGCCCACCGCCTCTATTAATCGCCCAGCAGAATCGCCCGGTGGGTTTTTGAAGACACTGCCACAGGAAAAAGCCTCAAGCGGCTGGCTTTTTTTGCGCTTTGCAAGGTTGCCTTCCATCTTGCCTCTAATATAGAAGGGATCGGCAGGACTGAGGGCTAATTCACATTCAAGCACCACTTCTTCGGGTGCAAAAGAACTTGATCGGTACTCCCAGGAAATCTCGGAGCCAAGCCGGCGCCGCATGCCTTCACCCGCACAATAAGTCGTCACATTTACCACCCGCGAACCCAGCCATTCATCATGCGAGCCGGCGTTCATACGCAGCGCACCGCCAATAGTTCCCGGAGTCCCCACAGCGAATTCCAGACCCGCAAGCGAGCGCTTGAAGGCTTCCTGTACCACCGAGGAAAGCGACACCCCCGCGCCCACCAGAAAATGGGAGGTCTTATCGTCAAAACGCAGCGTGCGAAAATCGCGTCCTAGGCTTATAACTACCCCATCAAAGCCCTCATCGGCAACCAAAAGATTGCTTCCACGTCCTACCACCACCCAGGGCAGTTCGCTTTGATGCACGCAGTCGACCAGACGGCGCAGTGCCCCCACCGAGTCAACTTGAACAAAATAGCGTGCCGGGCCACCAATACGATAGGTGGTATGGCGCGCCATTGGCTCTGCGACGCGCACGTCCCCATCAAAGTGCTCGTCCACCAACAAAGCACCCAGGGCCGAAGCATGTTGCGCAGGCATGACCTACCCATCCTTTCTGCACACGCCAGCGCTGCGAGCACGTAGTTCATCAAGGAGCTGAGGTCCGATTTCGGTTACATCTCCTGCACCCATGGTAATCAGAAGATCGCCCTCACTCAGAATATCGGCCAAATAGGGCACCAGTTTAATACGGCGTGCCACATATCTTGCATCGGGATGTCCAGCATGCTCAAGCACTACATTTAAGAAGGTCTTGCCTGTAACACCAGGTACCGGGGTTTCGCCTGCGGAATACACATCCATAAAAACCAAGGCATCGGCCCTATCGAAGGCTGCAGCAAATTCATCGCGCAAGACCTCGGTAAAAAGCGAAACGCGCGAATAGCGATGCGGCTGGAACAAAACTACCACTCGCTTATAACCCAAACCCGCTGCAGCAGTGATGGTGGCAGCAATTTCGGTGGGATGATGGGCGTAATCGTCCACCACGGTAATACCCGCCTCGCTGCCCACCAAATCAAAGCGACGACGCACACCGGCAAAGTTGGAAAGAGCCGAGGCTGCGGCCTGGGCATCAAAACCAAGGATATCAAGCAGGCTAATAACCCCTGCCGCATTGCATACATTGTGTCTTCCAGGGCTTTGTTTCAGCGAACCTTCTACCACCGCACCCGAAGGAGTGCGCAGCTCATAAAGGCTGCGAATTCCTTGAGGTTCCCAGCGAGTTATGACATAGTCGTTTTCAGGTCCTGTGCCATAGGTATACAGCTCGCGGTCGCAGGCTTGTGCCAGCTTAAGCAGGGGCTTTTCATCACCGCAGACTACAATCTTTCCACCCTTTTTCGGAACCGAAGAAATAAAGGAGGCGAACTTCTCATAGATTTCCGAAAGGTCGCGATAGTGATCAAGATGGTCGGCCTCGACATTGGTAACCAAGACCGCTTGGGGAGAAAGAAAGGTGAAAGACTTATCGCTTTCATCGGCTTCTACCACATAGTGGCGCCCCGTACCCGAACGCGCATTGGTTCCATAGGCACGCACACTACCACCAATAAGAAAGCTTGGGTCTTGCCCTAAGGTATCCAAGGCGCTTGCCAGCATAGAAGAGGTGGTTGTTTTGCCATGCGTTCCAGCAACCGCCAAGGTTTCAAGGCCATCACCTAAACGCGCAAGCATCTGGGCACGATGCCAGATAGTAAGGCCGCGCTCGCGTGCACTTACAAGTTCGGGGTTGTTCTTAAGAATAGCTGTTGATACCACAACCACATCGGGGCCATCCTCGCGCCCGGTCCCAGAGATGTTTTGGGGAGAATGCCCGATATGTATTTCTACTCCCGCCTCGCGCAACTGCTTGGTATAGCGACTTTCTTTTAAATCGGAGCCGGTGACCCTCAGGCCCTGGTCGTGGGCTACCCGAGCAATACCGCTCATACCTACGCCCCCAACACCAATAAAATGGACCGAACGGATAGGACTTAAATTTATGTCAGCATCCTGCATTGCGTTTAATTCCCGCTTTCGTTTTCTTGTCTCACAAAGCCCAAGATATCTTTTCTGCCCTTGGATCAAAAAGCATGCAGATCATCATAGCCGCCCTAGGACGCAAGCGCAGCCTCCATCACAGCATCTGCCAATTTTGCTGCCGCATCCTGCGTTTTCTGTTCACGAGCGGCTACGCGCATGCTTTCACGCCGCTTCTCATCATCAAGCAAACCCAAAAGCTTTTCACCAAAGAGAGGCTCTAATGCCTCATCGTTTGTAACAAGATAGGCGCAACCTGCCTCCACATAGGCCTGTGCATTCATCCTTTGATGATCTTCAGTTGCCGTGGGCAGAGGCACCAATATCGCAGGAATTGCCAAAGCGGATATTTCTGCAAGCGAAGAGGCTCCTGCGCGCGATACCACGACATCGGCCGCTGCTAGCACATCTCCCATGCGGTCTTCATAGTCCACCA
>CAYSMG010000126.1:0-3794 GCA_964432045.1 uncultured Eggerthellaceae bacterium | reverse complement strand
TGCAAATGCTTTGATCAAATCGAAGAAACATCCTGAGTTTGCTACCCGTTATCGTGAACAAAACGACTGTAATGAAAAACACTGTAAAATCAATGGTTTCATCAATCATATGTATGTTTTTACACCAATTTTACACCAAAAATAAAATAAAAGTATGCGGGAGGTGTGGTCATGCCATTAGCTAAAACAGAAAAAGCAAGTCTCAATGAAATTATCAATTTGACAGAGGCACAGGCAAAGACTCGGTACAATATTGGACGAGACAGGTTAAAGAAAATAGCGGAGGAGGCCGGGGCCGTTTATTATGTTGGATCATCTATTAGGCTTTATTCGAGGCCGATTTTAGATGAATGGTTCACAAGGCACGCAGAATGAATAGGCGATAGATATATGGCAAGAAAAGATTTTAGAGAAGAGAAAGAAGAATTGAATGGAATTGGAATAATGAAAGTTCCTGCCGATTTTTACCAAATGCCAGATAGCAAGGGCTTTGTAACGTCTCTTGCCACGCCAGACAAGGCACGCTCACTTAAATTGTATTCTGCAAGTAATACTTTTTGTGATTTTACCAACGGGAGACAAGGCGGCGATATTATAAATTTTATAAGCTATATCCGAGGTATAAATAACTGGGAAAGCATGACTTACAGGCTTGATATTCTATGTTGTGCTGATATGGCTACATACAGGCGCATGAAGCCCAATGTTGAATTAGGGTTGTCGAGTGACTGCCCGGAATGGTTACTTGATACACTGGCTATTTTGGCAGAGGCCGGAGCATTTAAAGCGACGGCGGCGAAACTATCTGAGATAAAAGCGCAAAGGGGTGTTGAATTGAAGCGAAAGCCCGGAGCAGATCGGAGGTGTGCTAATGCATGGTGACGGCTGAAAATGGCGTAATTGTGCCAAAAGAAGGAATAGAACAACTTTCATTCATAAGGGCCGATGAACTGGATTCTATGCAGTTGGAGAAGCCTTTTTTTGTCGTCGAAAAAATATTACCATGCGGCCTTGTGCTTGTTGCCAGCCCTCCGAAATATGGGAAATCATGGCTTGCATTGGATATGTGCATTTCAGTGGCCACAGGCACAAAATTTTTAGGGTTTAAGACAAATAAATGCGGTGTTCTTTATCTGGCGTTAGAGGATAGCTACAACAGGCTTCAAGAGAGAATGAAAAAGGTTTTGAATGGACGTATAGCACCAAAAGAATTTGCAACAAGTATCAGGGCGGCAGATTTGGGGCATGGGCTTGTAAGGCAATTAGAAGATTATCTTACAAGATGCCCGGAAACAAAGCTGATAGTGATTGATACATTCCAGAAAATCCGTACTGACATGAAACGAGGAGAAAGCGCCTATACTGCCGATTACCGGGAGGCCGGAACGCTTAAATCCTTTGCAGATACATATAAAATTGCTCTAGTGCTGGTACATCACACAAAGAAAATGAGGGATATTTCAGATACATTTGCCAATATATCCGGCACAATGGGCCTGACTGGTGCGGCAGATACAATGATTGTTATGTCGAAAGAGAAACGAGAGGATGAGGACACGAAACTTTCACTGACAGGCCGGGACATTGAAATGCAGGAATACCAGATGAATTTTAACAAGGAGTGTTGCCGTTGGCATATCCTGGGAACTGCTGACGAAGTAGAGGAAAGGCGGGCTTTAGAGGAATATAATGCCAATCCGTTGGTTTTAACAATCCGAAAGCTGTTACAGCAGAACCGGGACGGCTGGACGGGTGGAGCCAGTGAGATTATTGATGCAAGCCAGATGTTTAAAACGCCAATTAGAGACAAAGCGCAAAGCATAGGCAAGAACATTTCAAAGATACAGGATTTACTTTTTCAGCAAGATAAGATCCTATATGAACCGATTAAAAACGGGACAGGAGCGAGCAAGCACCGGTTTTATTATGGCTACAATCCGGTTATAGATTAAAAGTCGTTGATACCGTTGATAGCCGTTGATAAGCGTTGATATTGTTGATTTTACTCTTACCTATAAAATTACCGTTGATAGTATTGATAACCGTTGATTTTATAAACGGTCATCAACGTTTCCAACGGTTTACAATACCAACGATTTCCTTATCAGGCCAGATAAGAAGGAGGGAATTATGGATCTCAAAAAGAGTTAGATAGATTACAGGGCAGTAAATTATGAAAAAGCTGACCTCTGGCGGCAGCTTAACATTTAAAAAATATCAAATTTTGCCTCATTGGGGCGATTTATGAAAGGAGATTAATGCAATGGCACGAAGTAACTTACCAACAAGCGGCCTGGATGATGTATCTGCCGAATTTGCGCATGATGCAATCAAGAGTTTGAACGAACTAAACAAATTAGGGCGCCCAGAGAGTGATGATGATGTGGAGCGGCGTATTGACGAATATTTCAGATTTTGTGAAAAGTCTTCTCTTCGTCCTGGGGTTGAAAGCCTGGGGCTTGCTTTGTCCGTATCAAGAACAGCGATATGGAACTGGGAACATGGAATTAATTGCAGTAAGAGACGGCAAGAGCTTATTGTTAAGGCAAAACTTTTTATTACATCATACATTGAACAATGCATGTTAAATAACAAGATGTATCCGGGAAGCGCTATATTTATGTTGAAGAATTGGGCCGGATATAGGGATGCTGTGGAGGTCGATTCAGTACAGCATGGGAATAATCCCGCAATGTCACAAGAGGAAATCAAGATGATTGTCGCTGGTGTTGAGTCAAGCCGTAGAGATGGCGAGTCGGAAGGGCTGAATTTGCAGGAACTTTTGGACGGTTTGCCGGATGAGTGATTGCCCCAACAAGTAAACAGCATATCAAACATTAAGTAACATCAAGGGTTTAGCCCGTCATCAGCTAATTTTACACCAATTTTTACACCATTTTATTTCATGGAGTACATAAGGACCGGGGAATGAAGGGATGCGGGGCGGGGTCTGCCGGGTATGTGTTCAAGCCCAGTTGACCATCTGAGGAAATCCGAAAATAAAAAAAGTTTTAGAAAAAGGAGAAACAAGGAAATGACAGAAAATATTTTCAATACAACAAGAGCAAGCATAACGGTTTTCAAGCAAATGATTGATTCAACCAATAAGGAACACAAGGAAGCACTTCAGAAGATTTCCAACAACTACAAAGGCGATATGTACATCAAGATGAGGGATCGGGAAAACACAGAACGCAAAACAAGGCTTAATGATCTCCGAAAAGCCGCATACAATGATATTTGTGAAGAGATTAAGAGTGTACGGGGGCAAATTCTTTCCAAAATGAAAAAAAGGGATTTTAAGGTGCTTAATGAGCTAAATTCGCTATCTGGCCTGCGTTTATCTCAAGCAGAATTTAACCTGCTTTATAAGGAATATGGCGGCAATTACTGGAATGCCAGGCGGCTTTCAGAGATTGCGCGGGAGCAGGGGCTGGAGATGCCGGAGAAGTTTGCACCGATCGATAAACAGCTTGCGGCATTGGATGAGTTGCAGGAGGCCACTCGGCTTTTTATTTTTGGAACCGATAAAGAAGCGAGGGAGGTTTTTGACAAATACGGCCACAGGCAGACTTTCCCGGGATATGGCGAGCTAGGACAGAATTCTAAGGAAACGCTGATTAATAAAGCATCCAGCGTTTCCAGTAACTCGTTGTAATAAATCTTATCGATATTGACGCCGTATTTACTGATTTTATGTGGATATCCTACTCCGATTACCTTCTGAATGTGGATGATCCCACCATTTGGGCGCACTTATACCATGCAAAATTCCTGGCTCCGCCCAGCTCTGG
>CAYSMG010000125.1:0-3829 GCA_964432045.1 uncultured Eggerthellaceae bacterium | reverse complement strand
CTCTTCGCTTTCGAGATTCTATGGAGCAGGTGCGCATTCCGCGAGAGGAGATTGCAGCAAGGATAAGGGCGGAGACGAAGGCGTATGTGAGGAAAGAGAGCTAAGTTTAGTTGACAGACGACAGTTTACAGTTAACAGACGCTAGGGCAGGGGCAAGGAGCGGGGGCACGTGCAACGCTCGGCATCTCTGTTTGCTCGCGCCCGCGCAACAAGGGTTAACGACAACGAGTATAAAAGGAAAATTTATGCTTGAAACGCCCATTACAGCCAGCAATGTATCCCGCAATGGCTGCAAAATTTACTACAAGAGGGACGACCTAATTCCGTTTTCTCTTGGAGGCAACAAGGCCCGCATCGTTTATGAATATTTGAAGGACATGAAAGAAAAGGGATGCGACACAATCGTTGGCTACGGCAACGACAAGTCCAACTTGTGCCGCGTAATTGCCGCTGCAGCCGCGAGGGGAGCGGCGGCAAGGGAAAGCCTAGCCGAAAAAGGCGGCACTGATGCGCTTAATGTGTGTAGCGGGGGGGGGGCAATAATCTATTCTTATGCCACAGAAACTGAAATGGCCAATTCGCGCTCATTCAATTCCGCTTTAATAAATGCCTCTAAGGTCAAAATTATAAAGTGCCTAAAGTCAGATGTCGCGCAAACGGTCGATTCCGTGCTGTCCGAGATAGCCAAAAACGGCGGGAAGCCGTATTATGTTTACGGGGACAAGTACGGGCAGGGGAACGAAAAAACTGCCGTGAAAGCGTACTACAATGCCTTCTTTGACATTTTGGCGCAATGCGAAGAGCAAAGGCTTTCCTTTGACTACATTTTCCTTGCAACTGGCACAGGGATGACGCAATCAGGATTGCTCGCCGGGCTTTATGAATCGCGGCTGTTTTTGTCGCAAAAGGTAATCGGAATTTCTGTCGCAAGAAGCGGCGTTCAGGCAAAAGATGTCATCAGGCGAAATTGCTCCCTGTTTTTTGGCATTGACTTTCCCGAAGAGCTGGTTTACGTTGATGACACGCATTTGGCAGGCGGCTACGGAAAGTATGGCCTGCCAGTTGAAGATGCCATAAGCGAGGCGTGGCAAAAGGACGGCGTTCCCTTAGACACTTGCTACACTGGAAAGGCCTTTTGCGGAATGCTCGACTTTATCATAAAGAACAACATTAGGGAAAAATCGATCTTGTTTCTTCATACAGGCGGGCTTCCCATATTCTTTGACTACATAAGGGAGAAAAAACAATGAATATCCTGCTGACATCTGTCGGGCGGCGCTCGTACCTTGCGGAATGGTTCAAGGAAGAAATACGCTTGCACGGGGGGGGGCATTGCACGTTTCCAACAGCTATCCTTCCCCGCCTTTTTTGGTTGCCGATAGCGCGGCAATCACCCCGCTAATACACGACAAAAGCTACATTGACTTTTTGCTTGGCTACTGCAGGCAAAACAGCATTCGCGCGGTCATTCCCTTGTTTGACGTTGATCTGCCCGTCCTTTCCAGGAATGCCGGCAAGTTCGCGGAAGCTGGCGTTTCAGTCATTGTCTCTTCCCCCGATGTTGTCGGCATCTGCAACGATAAATGGAAAACCTACAATTTTCTACTAAAGAACGGCATTCCCGCGCCAAAGACGTATGTTTCCCTAGAATCTTGCGTTGCGGCCTTAAAAGAGCATGAAGTGGACTTTCCGCTATTCGTAAAGCCCAGATGGGGGATGGGCTCGATTGGGGTTTTTGAGGCAAGCAGCATGGCCGAGCTGGAATGCATGCACCGCTATGCAAGGGAGCAAATTTTCGCCTCATACTTAAAGTACGAGTCGGCGCAAGACGCGGACGGCTGCGTCCTAATTCAGGAAAAGCTTGAAGGCGAGGAATACGGCCTTGACATAATAAACGATTTGGATTGTAATCATGTTGCCACTGTGGTTAAAAAGAAGATTGCAATGAGGGCGGGCGAGACGGACTCGGCGATAACTGTAGCAAGCGCTCCTTTGCAGTCTATGGGCAAAAAGGTTAGCCTTGCGCTTGGGCACAGGGCAAATTTGGATGTTGACGCCTTCCTTACGTCAGAGGGGCCTGCGGTCCTGGAAATGAATGCAAGGTTTGGCGGGGGATATCCTTTTTCGCACATGGCGGGCGTTAATCTTCCGCGGCAAATATTGGAATGGGTTGAGGGAAAGCCGACTAATCCCAAAAACTTTGAGCATTCCATCGGTTTAGCCTTTCAAAAGGATATTGTCATTAGACCCTTGCCCATGTAGACGCGGGATGCCCCTAGCGCAATGGCGGATGCGGCGGTCTGCCCGCCAGTGGCTGATCGAAAAGCTAATTTAAGGAGATTGCATGGCAAAACCCGCGAAGGACGTGTTCCTCAATTTTCTAAAAGCTGTTGACGGCGATTTTTCTCCTCCCCTTTCGCAAAAAACGGACTTGCAGGAATACGCGGACAAAATGTACAAAAACGCGGAGCTCTTCTGCGAGTATTTGCCTTCAGGAGAAATAAAAGGCTTGGTCGCCATGTACGCCAATGACCGCGAGCGGCAATACGCCTATATCACGTTGGTTGTCGTCTCTTCCTTGCACCGCGAGCAGGGCATCGCCACAAGGCTTTTAGGCGAGGCAATAAGCGCTGTCAAAGGCAAATGGGGGGCATAATCGGCCTTCAGTCCAGCAACCCGATAGCTATCCGCCTCTATCAAAAGATGGGATTTTCTGTTGTTGAGCACGGCGAGAAGGCTTATATGGAGCTTAGGCTGTAGGGGGATGCCATGAATATTCTTGTTACGGCCATAGGCTCTTTTTCTGCCGATTGCGTCATAAAGACATTGCGAAAAAACGGCCATTTTGTCGCGGGCTGCGACATATATCCTCCCGAATGGCACGCGGCCTCGCGCGAGTGCAACATCGTTTGCCAAGCGCCCCTTGCCACCAACGAGAAAGAATACATAGCCTTTCTTTTGGACATTTGCAAAAGGCACGGCATCCAGCGCTTGTTTCCGCTTACCGACTTGGAGATAGACGTGCTAAACAAGCGACGAAACGCCTTTAATGGCATGGGGGGGGTAAACACACTTCTTTGCATTCCATCGGAGGAGTGCCTCTCAATAGCGCGCAACAAATACAAGACGTTTTGCCTCTTTAAGGATGACGGCACAGTCAATGTGCCTAACTCGGTCCTGTCAAGCGAGCTTACGGAGGCTTTTCCGCTTCCAGCCGTAGCCAAGCCTATTAGCGGGCGCAGCAGCGAGGGGCTTCTGGTAGTTAGAGAGAGGCAGGAGCTGGAGCGGCTAAAGGCGGCAAGCAATTACATCGTCCAGGAGCTCTTAGAGGGGAATGTTTTTACCGTAGACTATGTGCGCAATGCCTCCGCGTCTTGCGACTTTGCCGTGCCGCGCGAGGAGCTGCTGCGCACCAAAAACGGCGCGGGCACTGTCGTGCGCATAACTCCTGACGAGGCGCTGATAGCCGCCACTTCTTACATTGGCCGCAAGCTCGGAATAAACGGGTGCGTCAACATGGAATACATTCGGCATGGCGGCGCCTATTACCTAATCGACATTAACCCCCGCTTTTCGGCAGGCGTGGCGTTCACCAGCTTTGTAGGCTATGACATGGTGAGCGCCCACTTGAATTGCTTTTTGGAAGGCGGAGCAATGCCCGCGCCAATAGAATATGGCGAGCGGCTGCTTTGCAAGAGGTATATAGAAGAAGCCCTTTTGTAGGCGGCGGCGCATGCGTACGCCGCCTTGTGCCTGCTACAGCTGCCACTCCTTGTGCCGTGAAAGCTCTAGCGGCCTTCCCGCCCTCAAGTTTTCAATGTTCCTTTGC
>CAYSMG010000124.1:0-3842 GCA_964432045.1 uncultured Eggerthellaceae bacterium | reverse complement strand
TGACGACATCCTTAAAGGGAATTTCCTTGCAAAAATAAGTGGAGGCCATAATCATGCGCGCCACCCAAAGAGCAATAATGTCTCGGGCAGTTACCAGGGCCCTTGTGGGATGATGACCTTCCATCAGCTGGGGATTATCGGGCCAACCTTGGGTGGCAAAGGTCCACAGCTGACTAGAAAACCAAGTATCAAGCACATCTTCATCCTGATGACAGGTGCTACCACACTCAGGGCAGGTATGCGCATCTTCCATAAGCGCATCGGTCCAAGCACAGTTATCGCAGTAAAAGACCGGTATACGATGCCCCCACCACAGCTGACGACTTATGCACCAATCCTTTAAATTCTGCATCCAGGTGAGATAGGTTTGGGTCCAGCGTTCGGGATGAAACTGAACCTGCTTGCTGGTCACCACCTCGGTTGCCGGGCCTTTCAGCCTATCAACTGCCACGAACCACTGCTCGGAAAGCCAGGGTTCAAGCTTGGTATCACAGCGATAACAATGCATAACCGAATGGCGGTGCTC
This sequence comes from uncultured Eggerthellaceae bacterium, assembly GCA_964432045.1. Classification (GTDB taxonomy): domain Bacteria; phylum Actinomycetota; class Coriobacteriia; order Coriobacteriales; family Eggerthellaceae; genus Aphodovivens. The sequence goes on along the minus strand of CAYSMG010000124.1, from coordinate 3,316 downwards.
TTCTACATGATCTAGGAGGCCATGCTCTTCAAACCAGGCCACAACCGCCTCTCGGCAGGCCTCACGGCTCATTCCCGAGAATTCACCATAGCCTTCTACCACCTGAGCACTCTCGTCAAAGATGTTGATTTTTTCAAGCTCATGACGCTCGCCCATGCCAAAGTCATTGGGGTCGTGAGCAGGGGTTACCTTCACAAAGCCGGTACCAAAGCCCGCATCAACGTAAAAGTCGCTAAAAATGGGGATTTCACGGTTTACGATGGGCAGCACTACCTTTGCACCCACAAATTTTTGCTTTTCAGCATCTTTGGGTGATACTGCCACCCCGGTATCACCGAGCATGGTCTCTGGACGAGTTGTTGCCACCACAATGTAGTCGCAGCCATCCACGGGTTCTTTTAAGGGGTAACGCAGGTACCACAGATACCCCTCTTCTTCCTCGTATTCTGTCTCGTCATCAGCAATGGCGGTAGTACAGGTGGGACACCAATTTACGATGCGCTTGCCCCGATAAATCAAACCATCGTGATACCAGTCGCAAAACACCTTGCGCACAGCACGCGCATAGCCAGCATCCATCGTAAAATGAGGATCGGAAAAGTCTATCGAGCAGCCCATGCGCTTGATCTGCTCAATAATATGACCGCCGTATTCATGCGTCCAGTCCCAGCAGGCTTCTATAAACTTTTCACGGCCCAGCTCGCGCTTTGAGATACCTTCCTCAGCAAGCTTTTTGTCCACCTTGGTCTGAGTGGCAATACCAGCATGATCAGTACCTAAAATCCAGCGAGTCGAAATACCACGCATGCGATACATGCGCACAAGAGTATCTTGAATAGTGTCATCAAGAGCATGTCCCATGTGCAAAACGCCGGTCACATTTGGTGGCGGAATGGTAATGGTACAGTCGCCTTCGCCCTCTGAACGGCGGTAATACTGCCCCGCCATCCATTTTTCTAAGATGCGCTCTTCCTCAACCTGAGCATCATAGATCTTAGGCATCATATCCATGGACATTAGCTCTCTTTCCGCAGGCTTGGTATTACAAGTTGCTATGCACTTTGACGATCGTTCACATCCAAATCTTGTGCGGCTTGCGACAGAGCGCTTTCTGTCACCGGAGTAATAACCGGAGTCGTTTCTCCTGTAATATCGGATGCTCGCACGGTAACCACACTGGGTCCTTCTACCTCGGGCAGGTCATACATCACATCTTGTAATACCCGCTCGCAAATAGAACGCAAGCCACGAGCGCCGGTTCCATGATCGATAGCTTCAGACGCGATGGCCTGCAAGGCTTCTTGCTCGATTACCAAAAGCGAATTTTCAAACTCGAACATGCGCCTGTATTGTTTAACCAGCGCGTTTTTCGGCTCGGTAAGAATGCGTACCAAATCGTCTTGAGAAAGCTCATTTAAGGCGGTAATGACCGGAATACGCCCCACAAACTCAGGGATCATGCCGTACTTATTGAGGTCACCCGGCAAAACCTGAGCCAGAAGCTCGGCTTCAGCCTGCTTTTTGCTTTCGGGAAGCTCAGCATTAAAGCCCAGGCCGCTTTTACCCACACGCTGAGCTACAATATCAGTCAAGCCCACAAAAGCACCGCCCAAGATAAACAAGATATTTGTGGTATCGATATGCAGAAGCTCCTGCTGGGGATGCTTGCGTCCACCCTGGGGCGGCACACTTGCCTGGGTTCCTTCCACAATTTTCAAAAGCGCCTGCTGAACACCCTCGCCCGAAACATCGCGGGTGATGGAAACGTTTTCAGCCTTGCGGGCAATCTTGTCAATCTCATCAACGTAGATGATGCCAATCTGGGCGCGATCAATATCGAAATCGGCAGCAGTTATAAGCTTAAGTAAGATGTTTTCTACATCCTCACCCACATAACCCGCCTCGGTAAGGGTTGTGGCATCGGCTATGGCAAAGGGAACCTGTAGAGTACGCGCAAGCGTTTGTGCCAAAAGCGTTTTTCCCGAACCAGTTGGCCCTAAAAGCATGATATTACTTTTCGCCAACTCAACATCACCCTCATCGGTGCTTGCACCTAAGCTGATGCGTTTGTAATGGTTGTATACCGCCACCGAAAGCGCACGCTTTGCCTCTTCTTGACCCACAACATGCTCAGAAAGCTTGGCGTATAACTCATGAGGGGTGGGAAGCTTGCCTAAAATGTCCTGAGAGCTGGGTTCTTGCGAAGCTGAAGAAGATACCTCGCGTCGCACATGGCGGCCTGTTAGCACTTCGTCCTCTTCGCTCTCGTTTTGAGAGGCTACCGAAAGGCCCAAGTCTCGCATCATGGCATCAGCGCAGACCGAAATGCACTCATCACAGATATAGATGTTGTTCGGTCCTGAGATCATAGCAGCAACCTGACCAGGCCGCTTGCCGCAAAAAGCACAGGAGATATCGCCTTGGGAAACCTGTGGGTTCTTTTTATCCTTGTCCATAAATCCTATTCGCTTTTCTCTTCGATTGCAGCAGCACGCGAAGTAGTAATACGGTCTATCAAGCCATATTCTAAGGCTTGTTCAGCGGTCATAAAGTTATCACGCTCGGTGTCACGCTGAATGGTCTCAAGGCTTTGACCGGTGTTATCGGCCAAAATCTTATTGAGGCGCTGGCGTGTCTCTAGCATAAACTTCGCCATAATGGCAATTTCGGTTTGCTGGCCCTGAGCACCGCCAGAAGGCTGATGGATCATTACCATGGAGTTCGGCAAACATAGGCGCTTACCCTTGGTACCAGCAGAAAGCAGGACTGCTGCCATAGAAGCACATTCACCCAAGCAAATAGTCGATACATCGCATTTGATGAAGTTCATTGTGTCTAAGATGGCAAGACCAGCAGTAACGCTGCCGCCCGGAGAATTGATATATAAGGAAATGTCCTTATCTGGATCAGCACTTTCCAAATGCAAAAGCTGAGCTACCACCGAGTTGGCCACATTGTCATCAATTTGCTCGCCCAAAAACACGATGCGGTCGTTTAAGAGCCGCGAATAAATGTCATAACTGCGCTCCCCGCGTGGTGATTGCTCAATTACATAGGGAATCAAGGCTGATCGAGTGGTTTCAAATCCAGTGTTCATTCTCGCCCTCACTTAGTTCATGCGGCTCACTGCCGCTTTTTGATTACCGTGCCTTTATAGCACAAGGGCGCGCCAGTGGCACGCCCGAAAAAACAATATGCCACCCCTGTGCTACTTAGCCTCCGCCTCTGAAGCGTCCTTAGCATCAGCTTCTTTGGTATCTGCGGCATCTGTGGCCTTAGAAGACTTTTTCGAAGTTTTTGAAGTGCTCGAAGCTTT
>CAYSMG010000123.1:0-3861 GCA_964432045.1 uncultured Eggerthellaceae bacterium | reverse complement strand
TTCCAGCGAGCAATTATCGCCGCCCACCACACAGGATGCGGCATGTTGGTACTGCCTAAGAAAGGCCTTGATTCCACCGATTCCTTTTACACGGCCACTCTTTACCTCAAGCGCCGTCAACATCCCCGCTTTCTCAATAACGAAATCTACCTCTACATTGAGTTATTAACTCAATGTACTGAGTTATTTTTCTTAGTCCAGGTGAATTGGTGTTTTTAAGGCTTGCTAAAGTTCGATTACCTGCAAACGCAACCACAATACTGGGGAGTTTGAGAAGCTACGGAGATACGGACAAAAACTCGGACATCTCAAGACAAGGAGATGGTCTTGTATCACCGCTACACCCAAGAAGAAAAGCAGGTTGCAGTTGGGCAGCTCTTAGGTGCTGTTAAAGAAGAGTTTGCTCGCTTTTAGTTCAAGGCGTGTCACAATAGGGGACACGCAAACAACAGGCAAACAATCAGAACAAGAGGGGAATGAGATGACAGACAGCAATAAGCCACTTGTTGGGGTAATTATGGGAAGCGAATCTGATATGCCAGCGATGGAAGCATGCATGAAGCAGCTTGAAGACTTTGGCATTCCCTATGAGCTCAAGGTTGCAAGCGCTCATCGCAAACCCCAGGTGGTACATGAATGGGCCAGCAATGCGCACGCTCGTGGCATCAAGGTAATCATTGCGGCTGCTGGTAAGGCTGCGCATTTGGGGGGTGTGGTAGCAGCCTTTACCCCCTGTCCGGTTATTTGTGTTCCCATGAAAACCTCTGATCTAGGCGGGCTTGATTCACTTTTATCTATGGTACAAATGCCCTCGGGTGTGCCAGTTGCCTGCGTGGCAATCAATGGAGCAAAGAACGCAGCCATCTTAGCGGTACAAATGCTTGGCACCGGCAGCGATGAGGCGCGCCAGAAAATTATCGATTTCAAAGAGGAAATGGCGCAGGCTTAAACCCAACAACGAGGATAGACGAGATATGGCTAAAAAGCTCTTAATGGGAAACGAGGCCTTTGCGCATGCCGCCTTAGAGGCTGGCGTGCGTGTAGTGGCGGGGTATCCGGGCACGCCTTCTAGCGAGCTTATTGAAACCGTGGCAAAGCTTCATGCTGCAGGCAGCGCACACGAGGTTTTTGTAGAGTGGTCCACCAATGAAAAAGCTGCGCTAGAGCTTTTGGCAGGTGCTTCTTATGCGGGGGCGCGCTGCCTCTTCACCTGCAAGCAGGTGGGCCTTAATGTGGCAAGCGACGCACTTATGAGCCTTAACTACATAGGCATCAAGGGCGGCTTGGTCTTGTTTGTTGCCGATGACCCAGGTCCCATTTCTTCGCAAACTGAACAAGACACACGCCGTTTTGGCTCTTTTTCCAAGGTGCCTGTTTTAGACCCTACCACCCCTGAAGAGGGCTTTGCTATGATAAAGGAAGCCTTCGAGCTTTCTGAGCGCTATAACACCCCAGTGATTGTGCGTCCTACCACGCGCATCTGTCATGCTTCGGCCTTCTTTGAAGTACAGGATGAAACCTGGGCGCGCCCCTTGCGGGGGGAAGGCTTTGAAAAAAGTTCCCGGTGGGTTATTTTCCCGAAGCGTGCCTGGGAGGCACATGGCGAAATCAATGAGCGACTTGCCGCTATTGCGCAAGAAGCCTCACGCGAAGATCTTTCTTGTTTTAACACGGTGGTGGAAGTACCTAGTGGTGTGTCCTTAGATGAAGCCCCCTGCTTTTCAGGGGCAGAATACTTGGCCGCAAAAGGAGCTCTTGAAGCATTTGACGACACCCTAAGCTCTGATGAGCAGACACAGAATACGGCTCAAATAGGCATAGTGGCAGGAGGGGTATCGGCTGCCTATATGCGTGAGGCTCTGCGCATGCTCACTGATTTTCAGATAAAGGCCCAACTGCCTTTGCCGCCCCTGCGTCTTATGTATGTGGGAACTCCCTATCCCTTCCCTGAAGAATTAGCCGCCTGCTTTTTAGAGGGGCTTTCCGATGTAGTGGTGTTCGAAGAGCTTGACCACGTGCTTGAGGATGCGCTGTGGCAGACCATCGGCCGCTTTGGTCTGCAGACCACGGTGGTAGGCCGCTCGTCTGGGGCTGTGCGCGACAGAGGAGAAAATACTGTCGAAGATATTTTCGAAAGCCTCAAACGCTTCTTCGATTTGTTTGCAGGGGTAAAGCTAAGCACGGAAACTTTGGCCTTTGGCACCAATAATGCCCACTATGATTCACAGCTTCCCGTCAGACCCCCGGTTTTGTGCGCAGGATGTCCACACAGGGGAAGCTTCTATGCAGTAAAGCGAGCCTTAGGCAAACAGCCTGCGGTCTTATCGGGTGATATTGGTTGTTACACCCTAGGAAATGCCGCCCCTCTCGATGCGGTTGATACCTGTTTATGCATGGGGGCAGGCATCACTATGGCACAGGGTTTAGGGGTGGTTGAACCTCAGAAAAAGCAAATCGCCTTTGTGGGCGATTCAACCTTTTTTGCCAGCGGGCTTACTGGCGTGGTGAATGCGGTCTATAACGGCCATGACATCACGCTGTGTGTTTTAGATAATGCCACAACGGCCATGACCGGTGCCCAGCCTCATCCAGGAACGGGGGTAAGGCTTATGGGCGAAAAGCATACCCCCATTGATATAGCCGAGGTGCTGAAAGCCTTCGGGGTGACTTGCATCACTTCAGCCGATCCGCTTGATTTGGAGGCCTCCGTTTCTGCTGCGAAAAAAGCCATTGATTTTGAGGGTCCCTCTGCGCTTATCTTTCGCTCGCCCTGCGTGCAGCTTATAAAGCCTGAAGCAGCGGTTAAGGTGGATATCAACTTGTGCACCGGCTGCAAAAAGTGCATTACAGAAATTGGCTGTCCCGCCATAGGCTTTACCCCTGAGGCAAGCGGGCCTCGGTCTAAAGAGCGGGGCCAGGCCTTTATAGATAAGGGTCAATGCACCGGCTGCATGCTGTGTACCCAGGTGTGTCCCTTCGAAGCTATAGGAAAGGGGCTTTAGGTGTTTAATATCTTGTTAGCTGGCGTAGGAGGACAGGGCACTGTTTTAGCAGCAAAGATCTTGGCCCAGGCCGCGCAAAACAAGGGCTGGCAGGTGCGTACTGCCGAAACCATTGGTATGGCTCAACGCGGGGGCAATGTGGTATCTCATGTGCGCATGGGAAATGAAGGTGAACCGGTTCATGCTCCCTTAGTGACCAGTGGAACCGCCCAGGCAATTATCGCCTTTGAACCAGGGGAGGGTGCGCGGGTACTGCCCTACCTTGCCCCCGGTGGCACCTTGGTGTGTGCTTCTTCTGCGGTGCAGCCGGTCAGTGCCGCCCTGGCTGCTTGGGCCTATAAGGCAGATGAGGTGCTTGAGGGTGTGCGCGAAAGCCTTGCTTGCTTCGGCGGGCAGCTTATCACGGTGGATGATACAGAAATCACCACAAAGGCAGGCAGCAAAAAGACGCTCAATATAGTCTTGCTTGCCAGCGCAGTAGCAGCAGGCGCAGTACCGCTTTCTCTTGATGAGTTAAAAGAGGCGGTTGCTGCTTGTGTAAAACCGCAATTTATCGAGATGAACCTCTGTGCCCTTGAAGCTGCAGTAGCCGCGCTTTAGGAAGGACTTACATTTGAGAAGCTTCTCAGGTCCCTCAACCGCAATTGCTGGGAGGGCGTTTGCTTTTTCAAGCGAGCGCAACCAACCCTTATCTTCGGTTTTCGTTTCTTCACAAATAAGCTTGACCACAGATCAGCCCAAGGTTAGAATATGACTTCGCGTCTGGAAGAGACGTACGTGGTCGGATAGCTCAGTTGGTAGAGCAGGGGACTGAAAATCCCCGTGCCGAGGGTTCGAGTCCCCCTCCGACCACCATTTA
>CAYSMG010000122.1:0-3890 GCA_964432045.1 uncultured Eggerthellaceae bacterium | reverse complement strand
CGCAAGTTGTTTACCCCAATGAAGAACTGGCGCATCATCACAACCAGCAGATAGCGCCCCTTTGGGGTGAGCGTATATTCGTCGTGCGTGTCACGGTCAAAAGCACCAGCAAGCTTCATAAACAGCACCTCAGCTGGCAAGCCCGCCTCAACCGTGCAGCCAAAGTCACGTTCCCAGACATGCTTGTCAAGCCGGCCGCCAAAAAGCTGCATCATAAAGCGATAGCGCATACGGTCACGCTTGCTGAAGTTGGTCTTACCCATAATGGACATGTGCCCCGCCTGAATGGCGGCATTGTAATCGTGTACAGAAAAGGTGTTCACATACAGGCTTTCACCTAAATAGGTAATGCCACCCGAACCAATGGCAGGATACTCTTCGTAGTCCACCACATATTCATCTATCATGGCAGCTTCACCACTGGTGGTGCCCAGGCGGTTATAAGTCCAAGCGCTACCATGGGTGAACAAGGGCTTGTCTCCACCAGTTAAAATTTCATCGATGACATGGTAAAAGCGCTGCTCGCGGGTATAGTCAACCTTACCCACCGTACGCGCAAGCGAGCGTGCCACCGAAGGCGAGGCCATCAAGGGATAAAAGGTCGTCTGACTTGCACCGCTTTCCACTACGCGTTCTATATCCCGAATAAGTATGTCTTCGGTTTGCGCAGGGAAGTTAAAGATCATGTCGGCATTCATCGAAACAAAGTAGGGGCTTGCCTCCTGGATGCGTGCCACAATCTCATCGCCGCTGCCATATTTTTCGTAACGGTCCATCTGCTTAAGCAGATGATCATCGAAGCTTTGCACGCCCACTGACAAGCGCTGCACACGCCCTTTAAGCTTTTCCAAATAGCTAAAAACCAGATGATTAGGATTTGTTTCGCTTGAAACCTCGCGAATAGAGAACAAATCTCGCGCATAGTCGATGGTTTCACACAGCTCGTCAATCATGATGGTTGGTGTTCCACCGCCTATATACAGGCTCTCAAAGTCATAGCCCAAATCTTTCAACATGCGCATTTCGGTGCGCAGATTTTTGAAGTAGGGGCGCGCGCGGTCTTCTTCGTAAGGAAAACGATTAAAAGAACAGTAGGGGCACAGCCTTTCGCAAAAAGGAACATGCGCATAAAGCATATAAGACTTATTTGGCTGTGGCGCGGGCAGCTTCGTTTCTTCTGTGGGCTTCAGATTCAGATACTGGTTCGTGCACTGTTGCACCACCTGGCTCAATAAACGCTCTGAAAGCATGCCTACTCCCACGCGCTGCGTCCGCGCGCAGCCTTAGCACCAATATCGGTACGGAATTGCTTGCCTTCGAAGTTAATTAGGTCGCAGGCCCTATAAGCGGCCTCGCGCGCTTCTTCAAAGGTATTTCCCAAGGCCACCACGTTTAACACGCGCCCACCAGCAGTTATGAGTTCGCCATCAGCGTTAAGAGCGGTGCCAGCATGAAATACGGTTACCCCCTCTAAGGCTTCTGCCTCATCAATACCAAGAATAACCTTACCTTTTTCATAAGAACCCGGATACCCCGCACTGGCCAAGACCACACATACAGCCCACTGATCGCTCCAGGAAAGGGAAATATCTTCGGGCGTGCCCTTAGCCACTGCTTCCATGATGTCGACCAAGTCACTTTCTAAGCGTGGCAGCACTACCTGCGTCTCAGGATCACCAAAGCGAACGTTGTATTCCACAACCTTTGGCCCTTCGGGGGTGAGCATGAAGCCACCGTAGAGCACACCGCGATAGTCATGCTCAAAAGGCGAGCGAGCCGTGGCAGCCGCCGCACGCTGCATAATGTCTACCATAGTGGCCATCTCTTCATCGGTCACAATGGGCACCGGTGAATAAACCCCCATCCCCCCGGTGTTGGGGCCCTTGTCCCCATCAAAGGCGCGCTTATGGTCTTGGGAGGGAGCCATGCAATAGGCCTTACCCCCTGAAACAAAGGCCAGAATTGAGCACTCTGGCCCCGTCATACACTCTTCAATAACAACGGTATTGCCGGCATCGCCAAAGGCACCATCAAAGCAATTACGCACGGCAGTCTCTGCCGCTTCAAGAGTATCGGCTACAACCACACCCTTGCCCGCTGCTAGACCGTCAGCCTTGATAACAATGGGCGCGCCCTGCTGCTCTACATAGGCCAAGGCTTCTTCGCAGTTTGTGAAAGTGGCATAGGCGGCAGTAGGGATATCGTTTTGCTCCATGAACTTCTTGCTGTAGTCCTTGCTGCCCTCAAGGCGTGCACCCTGAGCATCGGGGCCAAAGACCGCTATCCCAGCTTCGCGAAGCACATCGGCTACACCGGCTACCAAGGGAGCCTCAGGACCAATGACCACCAGATCAATAGCGTTTTTCTGCACAAAGGCTAAGACTGCCTGCGCGTCGCTTGCAGAAAGATCGCCTACATTTTCTGCTATGGCCGCTGTTCCGCCATTGCCTGGTGCCACATACAGCTTTTCACAGCGTGGCGACTTTGCAATAGCCCAGGTGATAGCGTGCTCTCGCCCACCGCTTCCCAATACCAAGATATTCATTGCTTGACCTTCCTATTGTTCCCAACCATGAAAAATGGTTTGGCCGCGATCGGCACCCACTGAAATAATGCTGATGCGTACCCCGGCAAGTTTTTCAAGATGCTCTATATAGTTCCGTGTATTTTCGGGTAGCTCTTCATAGCTGCGGCACCCTGAAATATCAACTCCCTTCCATCCGGGAAGTTCCTCATAAATTGGCTTGGCATGAAATAAAACACTTTGCTGCATAGGGAAATACTCGAAGCGCTGCCCATCGCACTCGTAGGCAATACATACCTTAATGGTTTCAAACTCGGAAAGCACATCCAGTTTGGTAAGGGCAACATCGGTAAGCCCATTTACCGCAGCAGCATAGCGGGCAATTACCGCATCAAACCAGCCACAGCGACGTTTGCGACCCGTTGTTACCCCAAACTCGCCACCTGCCTTGCACAAGCGCTCACCTATCTGGGCCTCTTCGCCTTCGCCGCCATTTTCTTCAAAGCGCTGCTCGGTAGGGAAGGGGCCACCACCCACCCGGGTTACATAGGCCTTTTGAATACCTAACACTCTGTCAATAGCCGTCGGGCCAACACCTGAGCCCGTAGCCGCTCCCCCGGCACAACAGGAGGAAGAGGTCACATAGGGGTAGGTGCCGTGATCGATATCAAGCAGGGTTCCCTGAGCGCCTTCAAACAAAATGGACTTGCCCTCATTTACTGCATCGTTTAAAAGCTGAGCGGTTTCTGTGACATAGGGTCGAAGAATTTGCGCATAGGGTAGGTATTCCTCGCATATTTCTTCTACCGTATAGGTGTGCAGACCATAAATCTTTTCTAAGACGGGATTTTTCTGGGAAAGCGCCGCGTTGACCTTTAAGCGAAAGATCTTCTCATCAAGCAGGTCTTGCACACGAATACCTTTGCGTGCCGCCTTGTCTTGATAACAAGGGCCAATGCCACGCTTGGTGGTACCTATTTGATTTTCACCAAGACGCTTTTCATCGGCACCATCGAAGTCTTTGTGATAGGGCATGATGAGATGCGCATCACAGCTTATCTTTAAATTTTTGCAGGACACTCCCCCGGCTTCCAGCATTACCATTTCTTTAATGAGCACGCCGGGATCTATCACCACGCCATTGCCTATAACCGGCACGGCATTTTCATACATCACACCTGAGGGCATAAGATGCAAGGCGAGTTTCTTTTCGCCATGGATTACAGTATGACCAGCATTGTTGCCGCCCTGATAGCGCACTACATAATCGTAATCGCTTGCTATAAGATCGGTAATCTTACCTTTTCCCTCATCGCCCCACTGAGCGCCTACCAGAACTGTTCTGGTCATCACGGTTCCTTTCATC
>CAYSMG010000121.1:1691-3895 GCA_964432045.1 uncultured Eggerthellaceae bacterium | reverse complement strand
GCCGAACCTGTTTTGCATACGGCTTGAAGGGATTCGAACCGATGAGGTGGAATCGATTAATAAGAGGGAAAGGACGCGGCTCATGTCTGAACGCGTGGTAGAAAGCTCGGTTGATCAGGTTCCTGATATTCCTGAGGTTCTTGAAAAAGTGATCCTGTTCTGCCTGGATCGCGCTGTTAAAAAGATAGAAGCAAAAGAAGATTTGATACCTTTTACTGCCCTTGCAGTAAAGGACACCCTGTTTTTGGAAAGTCATCCTGCCGATGATGAGGAGAGCTGCTTTAACCTTGCGCGCCACACCGTAGAGCATGCACGTGGTGCCCAGGCCTATGCTTTTTGCTACGACGGCTATGTTGATTTAGACGATACGCGTCGCGATGCAGTTATCGCTGAGGGTGGAGAGCCTGGCCAAGACAAGGGTTTTGCCGTTGGACAGCTTTATACCATTGCTGAGGACGGCACAATTACCATTGAGTCCGAACCGGTTTATATTGGCCCAGCACCCAATTTCATGATCGCCCTTTTGGCTCCTGGTGAATACACCCAAGAAGAACTTGAGGAAAGGTATCGCGAGGAAGCCCCCGATGAGAATCTTGATGACGAACTTACAGAAGGTTCGGAAGAACTAGAAGAGGACACAGAAGAAGACTCGGAAGAAGAGTCAGAATAAGGCGTGGAAGAAAACTAAGAGGCACCTTAGATTCACGTTTGTTTTAAGACAGCCTTACAAGAGTTCCAAATACTAAATGAATAGAACTTACACCAAGCCTGCATAAATGCTTGGCGCTAGCCTGTGTTCAGATGGGCAATAGCTGGTCGTAGGCGCAGATAAGGTGCGAACATGTGCCACAGATGGTGAAAGAGTGAACAAGACCAATTACTTTCTTTACCCATTTGACGGCTCTGCTAGAATGGACGGGCTGTTCCTGCTCCGGGCGTTATGCCTTCACTAGACCCGGGGCCGTAAAGTCCAAAGGAGGTGAGCTGATGAAGGCTTATGAACTGCTGTACTTTGTAGCTCCTACTATCGACGATGATTCCCGCGCTGCAGTAACGAAGCGTATCGAGGGAGCAATCGCACAGGGCAATGGTGTGATTGATAATGTCGAAGCATGGGGCAAGCGCAAACTCGCTTATGAAATCAACGGCTTAAACGACGGCGACTATACCCTCGTTGATTTCCATGCTGATCCGACCAGTATTGCCGAGCTTGATCGTGTGCTTCGTATTAACGATGCAGTAGTGCGTCACATTATTGTGAAGCGTGACGATCGCGACTAAAGCTAACTTGGATGCAAGGCGAAGGTGTCGTCTTGTCAGGAAGAGGTGGAAATCATGAGCATCAACAGGGTTCTTATTAGCGGAAACTTAACACGCGACCCAGAACTACGCAGCACTTCGGGTGGTACCAGCGTACTGTCTTTCGGTGTTGCGGTAAATGATCGTCGTCGTAACCCGCAAAGCGGTGAGTGGGAAGATTATCCCAACTTTATCGACTGCACGATGTTCGGTGCGCGTGCTGATGCTTTGTCTCGTTACCTATTTAAGGGCACCAAGGTGGCTATAGAGGGCAAGCTGCGTTGGAGCCAGTGGGAACGTGATGGACAGAAGCGTTCGAAAATCGAAGTAATTGTTGATGAGCTTGAGTTTATGAGCAATCGCAACGATTCATCTTTGCGCTCAAGCAATGCTGATCAGCAGGGCGGCTATGCTGCTGATCAATATGCGCCCGCACAATCTAGTCCTGTTGCTGCGCCGGTGATAGACGCCTCCTCCTCGGTCTATGACGAGGATATTCCGTTTTAAGCGAAACACGAAAGAGGTTAACCCATGTCAGAATACGTGAAGCAGCCTCGGCGTAAGTATTGTCAGTTCTGCAAGGACCACGCAGAATATGTTGACTATAAAGATACGCAGATGCTGCGCAAATATGTTACCGATCGCGGCAAGATCAAGCCGCGCCGTGTGACGGGTGCTTGTACTCAGCATCAGCGCGATATCGCCAATGCGGTAAAGCGCGCCCGCGAGATGGCCTTAATGCCCTATGCGGTTCCTGCTGTCAGTGGTCGCGGCGATCGTCGCAATCGCTAGGAGGTACCGGTACCATGAAAGTCATTCTTCTTCAAGAATTACGCGGTAGAGGTGGCGAAGGCGACGTTGTTGAGGTGGCGCGCGGCTTTGCCAACAACTACCTGTTTACTCAC
>CAYSMG010000121.1:0-1591 GCA_964432045.1 uncultured Eggerthellaceae bacterium | reverse complement strand
TGGGAAGCCCCTCGCTGTCATGGCGAAGGGGCTTTCTTGCTTGTGTGCGAGGAGAGCAGCACATGTCGACAAAGATCAATACCGCAGGTCGCAGTGGTGGGGAATATCGGGACGAGAGAACCGAAGTGGGCCCGTCGAGTACCAGACGGCCCATGCCCCAAAATATCGAAGCCGAACAGTCGGTACTTGCTGCTTGCATGCTGAACCAGGATGCTGCCGAAGAGCTGGTGCTAAAGCTTAAACCCGAGAATTTTTACCGCCCAGCTCACCGGATAATCTTCGAAACAATGTGCGATATGACTACACGGCGCATCCCCATTGATCAAATTTCTTTGGCCGATGCGCTTAATGCTACGGGCCAGCTTGATGCAGTGGGCGGCAAGGCTTATCTCATAGACCTGGCCGATAATACCTTTGCGCTTGCCAATTGGCAAAACCACGCTGATATTGTAAAACGCACCGCCATCCTTCGCGATCTTATCTACGCCTCTTCGGCCATTACTGTCCTTGCCTATGATGCACCTGATGATTTAGACGAGGTGGTAGAAGAGGCCGAAAAAACCCTGTTCAATGTAACTGAAAAGCGGGTTTCTTCAAGCTTTACCAAGATGGACATCTTGCTTGGTGAGGCTTTCGAGGAGATTACTCAGCTCGCCGAGCAGAAAAATCACATGGCAGGGGTACCTTCCGGTTTTAAGGATGTTGACAAGCTTTTCTGTGGCTTTCGCGGGGGAGACCTTATTGTTCTTGCGGCCCGACCCGGCGTTGGGAAAACCTCCTTTGCCCTTAATCTTGCGGTGAATGCAGCAAAGGCGGGCACAACTGTTACCTTCTTTTCGCTCGAAATGAGCGCAGGTCAGCTGGTTCAGCGTATTTTATGTGCTGAGGCTCGGGTTAGCCTGTCTAAGATTCGTGCGGGCTATATTTCCGAGGGTGACTGGACAGCCATCGCCGATGCGATGAATACCCTTTCGCAGCTCAATCTCTTTATTGATGATTCGCCGGGACTCTCTATCTTGGAGGCGCGCGCCAAGGCACGCCGCGAACTGCGTCACGCCTCTGGGCAGGGCCTCATTGTGGTTGATTATCTGCAGCTTATGCAGCCCTCGCAAACGCGTCGAGATGTCAACCGTGCCGTGGAGGTGGGCGAAATCTCTCGCGGCCTAAAGGTTTTAGCCAAGGAAATGGACATGCCGGTCTTGGCGCTTTCTCAGCTTTCTCGTGCGGTGGAAATGCGAGGCAAGAAGCGCCCCATGCTCTCTGACTTGCGTGAATCGGGTTCAATTGAGCAGGATGCTGACATCGTTATGTTTATCGATCGCAGCATGGATGAGGCCGAGGCCGAAAGCGAAGACCGCCCCGACTGGGGAAGTGCTGAGCTGATTGTGGCCAAGCACCGCAATGGTCCCACACGCGATATCACCCTCGCCTTTAATGCTGAATATACCCGCTTTATGGATCACTACGACGATTCAAGCGCAGCCGGGTATGTATAGTTTCTACTTCAAACGAAGATCGCCTCAGTGCGCTACACTTTTGCTATGGCTAAGAGACTGACATTTCTTCATACCGCCGACCTGCATCTAGGAGC
>CAYSMG010000120.1:0-3971 GCA_964432045.1 uncultured Eggerthellaceae bacterium | reverse complement strand
CTTGGGACTTAGGTTAGAATGAAGCGCGCACCGTAAAAGATGTAGAAAAACAAAGGAAACCATGGCACGCACTCCGCAAGAACAGCTACATGATCCCAGCCATATACGCAATTTCTCTATCATCGCTCATATTGACCACGGAAAATCGACCCTGTCTGACCGCATTCTTGAAATGACGGGTACGGTTGCCGCTCGCGACATGAAAGAGCAGTTGCTTGACTCCATGGATATTGAGCGTGAGCGCGGCATTACCATTAAAAGTCAGGCGGTGCGGGTTGAGTACACGGCAAGCGATGGAGAGTTGTACCAGTTCAACCTTATTGACACTCCCGGCCATGTTGACTTTACCTATGAGGTAAGTCGCTCCCTTGCGGCTTGCGAGGGCGCTGTTTTGGTTGTAGATGCCACCCAAGGGGTGGAAGCGCAAACGGTGGCAAATGCCATGATGGCCATGAATGCCAACCTTGAAATCATTCCCTTGATAAACAAGATTGACCTACCCTCGGCCGAGCCCGACCGTGTGCGGGCTGAAATTGAGGATGGTCTGGCCATTCCGGCTGATGATGCTATTTTGGCAAGTGGTAAAACCGGCGAGGGGGTTCACGACCTGCTTGAAGCAGTGGTCTATACCATTCCGGCTCCGCAGGGCGATATCGATGCCCCCTTGCGCGCTCTTATCTTCGATTCCTATTTTGATCCCTACCGAGGAGTGGTGGCCTTGGTGCGCGTGGTGGATGGGAGTCTGCGCAAGGGCGAGCGGATTCGCATGCTTGCAACGGGAGTAGAAACCTTGGTAGAAGAGGTGGGCGCTCGCCGTCCGGCCGAGTGTGCCTTAGATGCGCTTTCTGCGGGGGAAGTGGGTTATGTAGTCACTGGCCTCAAAGAGGTCAGCCAGGTGAAGGTGGGCGATACCATCACCAGCGCCAGTGATGGGGTCAGTGAGGCCCTACCCGGTTATCGTGAGGCCAAACCCATGGTTTATACCGGGCTTTTCCCCATTGACAGTGATCAGTACGAGCCACTGAAAGAGGCTCTTGAAAAGCTTTCCCTAAACGACCCAGCCCTTATCTGGGAACCGGAAACCTCTCATGCTTTGGGCTTTGGTTTTCGTGTGGGCTTTTTAGGACTTTTACATATGGAGGTAGTAAAGGAGCGCCTTGAGCGCGAGTTTGGCCTGGACCTTTTGGCAACAGCCCCTTCGGTTGAATATCAGGTGCATAAAACTTCAGGCGAAGTCTTGGCTATTCGCTCTCCTCAGGAAATGCCCGATCCAGGCGAAATTGAGCATATAGAAGAGCCCTACTTGAAGGCAAAGATTCTCATTCCTCCCGATTACGTTGGTGCCGTGATGGACCTAACCGTGGCGCGGCGTGGGAATTTTGTCACGATGAACTACCTTTCCCAAACCACCGTTGAGGTTCTGTGGGAAATCCCGCTGTCTGAGCTTATCATGGACTACTTCGACCGCCTGAAGTCTTCTACCAAGGGCTATGCAAGCCTTGACTATGAGTTTTTGGGGTATAAGCCATCGCAGTTGGTGAAGCTTGATATATTGCTTTCTGGCAAACCCATTGATGCTCTGTCTTTTATTGTTCACAAGGACAAAGCCTATGACAGGGGCAGGGTTTTGTGTGAAAAGCTTAAAGAGATAATTCCTCGTCAGATGTTTGAAGTGCCCATTCAGGCAGCAGTGGGGGGACGAGTTTTAGCACGTCAGACGGTGAAGGCAAAGCGCAAAGACGTGCTGGCGAAGTGCTACGGAGGCGATATTAGCCGCAAGCGCAAGCTGTTAGAGAAGCAAAAGGCAGGCAAGAAGCGTATGAAGGCCATAGGTAATGTCGAGGTACCGCAAGAGGCATTTATGGCCATTTTGAAGGTTGATGAGTAGGAGAAGCGGTCATGGCCAAAAAAACCAAGACAGAAGAATATGATTGGCTTAATGACCCCTTCGATGAAAAGAAAATTGCCCAAGAACAAGAGCGGGCAGGTATGGGTTCTGGTACGAAGTTAGCTCTTGGCATTGCTGCGGTGATTGTGATACTTGTACTGGCCTTTGTTGCCTTTTTGCTGGTCGCTATCGCAAGTCTGAGTGCCTAGTTTTTCTTGCTTTTTATGTACGAGTTTTTCCGCGAACACCCCGTTTTATTGGCTCCGATGGCAGGGGTAAGCGATGAAGCCTTCCGCAGTATTTGTTTGCAATGGGGGGCAAGCCTTGGCTATACCGAGATGGTGTCAGCTAAGGGGCTTTCTTACAGAAATGAAAAGACGCGCAATTTAGTGCGCTTGGCCGAGGGGGAACAGCAGGTAGCTGTCCAACTTTTTGGGCACGAGCCCGACACTATGGCCCAGATGGCTGCATGGGTAGAAGAGCAGCTGGGCAGTTCTTTGGCTTATTTGGACATTAACATGGGCTGCCCGGCAAAAAAAATAGTAAGCAAGGGTGATGGGTCAGCTCTTATGCGCTCGCCCCGGTTAGCCGCAGAAATAGTAAGCAAGGTGGTCGCTGCGGTTGCACATCCGGTGACCGTAAAGTTTCGTCGGGGCTGGGCCTGTGGGCAAGAAAGCTGTGTGGATTTTGCCCGAGCCATGGAGCAGGCTGGGGCCGCTGCGGTTGTTGTACATGGCCGCTATGCCCTGCAGTTTTACAAGGGGCAGGCCGACTGGGGTGCAATAGCCCGAGTGAAAGAAGCCCTCAGCATTCCGGTGGTGGGTAATGGCGATATTCGCAGCGGGCAGGATGCCTGTACTATGCGCGATATGACCAAGTGCGATGCTGTGATGATAGCCCGGGCGGCGCAGGGAAACCCTTGGATATTTTCCCAGATAAAAGCTAGACTTGCAGGTGAGGATGAGCCAAAGCCCCCAAGCTTGCAGACCCGTCTTGCCACCGCCCGTCAGCATGCACGAATGCTGGCAGAGCGCGAAGGGAAAAACATTGTGCGTATGCGCAAGCATGCCATGTGGTATGTGGCGGGGTTACCCGGTGCAGCGGCTGCGCGCGCTAAGATTAACGCCTGTGTGAGCCTTTCTGATTTTGAAGCTGTCTTTGATGAGCTGGAGCAGATGGCAGAGGTTAAGGCAGCCACAGCTGCGTCATTTGGGGCACAGCAGGTAAGACAAACTGCTGAACCTGCTATAGAGCAAAAAGGGCTTGCTGCAGAAGCTTTGCAAAGGCCCGCTTCAGAAACTTTGCTGGTGTGAGGAGGAAGTTCTATGCCTCATGATGCCTATCGCGCCTTGTATTTGCATCTTCCCTTCTGTGTGAAACGCTGCCTTTACTGCGACTTTGAAACCTCTGCCCTTGAAAGTAGTTCTGTCCTAATAGATGAGTATATTGAGCAGCTTTGCCTCGATATTCGACACAAAGCTAAGGAGGGCGAACTCGCTCATATTGAGACAATTTATGTGGGCGGCGGTACACCCTCTTATGTGGGCATGTCGCGTCTCTCCATGCTCTTTTACACCCTTTCGCTTTCTCTGCGCCTTGAGCCTGATGTGGAATGCAGCATGGAGGCAAACCCCGAAAGCCTAACCGAGCGCATGGTTTATGACCTGTGGGCCTTAGGGGTAAACCGCTTATCCCTAGGCGTGCAAAGTTTTGACGATGAGGTCTTGGCCTGTCTTGGGCGCGCGCATACGGCAGATGAGGCACGAAGAGCCATAGACTTTGCTCAGAGACGCTTTGAAAACATCAGTATTGATCTTATGTGTGGAATTCCTGGTCAAAGCCGAAAATCCTTTGAGTCCTCGATACAAGAGGCAATTGACCTTGGGGTAAGGCACCTAAGCGTCTACCCCTTGAGTATTGAGGAAAACACCCCCTTTAAGCGCATGCTTGAGCGGGGGGAGCTGCAAATACCTGATGAAGACGAGGCTGCTGATGCAATGGAAGCTGCTGAAGCTTTGCTGAGGGCTGCTGGCTTTCATCGCTACGAGGTAGCAAACTATGCTCAAGAAGGCTTTGAGTGTCG
>CAYSMG010000119.1:0-3998 GCA_964432045.1 uncultured Eggerthellaceae bacterium | reverse complement strand
CCGGGCACCACCAAGACATCGCGCGAAGCTGCCAGTGCTTCATCGGCCGTAGAAAAGGTACCCGATGGTAGACCAGCCTCCACAATAAGAGTGGCTCGCGCCAAAGAAGCAATGAGGCGGTTGCGGGCCCGAAACATCCAAGGCCGAGGCTCGGTGTCCCAAGGATGTTCGGATACCAAGGCCCCGCCTTCCGAAATAATTCGTTGGAACAGCCGCCTATTTTCAGCTGGGTAGACCACATTGGCCCCACTGCCTAAAAAGGCGAGCGTAGATCCGCCGGAAGAAAGCGCCCCTTCATGTGCCGCAGCATCACAACCCCGCGCCCCTCCCGAAATGACCACCACCCCTTCAGCCGCTGCAATGCCTGCAAAGCGCTTGGCACAACCCCGCCCATAGGGAGTAGCCTTACGCGCGCCTACGATGGCTAGACCCTCACTTAAAACAGCCGGGTTTCCCAATACATAGAGAAACTGAGGGGGCTTTGACACCTGCAAAAACACCTGAGGATAGGCAGGGTCTCCCTGGGGTATTTCACAACGCGGACCGCTTAAGCACGCCGACACACTCATGAGCTATCACCCGCTCTTACCCGAAAGGCCAAGGCCTCGCACAGATGCTCGCGCTTGACCTGCGCACTTTCTTCCATATCGGCAATAGTTCGTGCAACGGCCAGGGTGCACATAATACCTCGTCCGCTCATTCCCATACGCTGAGCCGTCTCCTGGTAAAAGATCTCATCTTCATTGCTTAAAGCACAGGACAAAACCAAGCGAGCCGTTGCCGAATCACTTGGAGACCCCTCGTCAAGTTCGCGCGCCTTGCGCCAAGAGGCATACTCGCGTGCTCTTAAAACCCCTTCTTGCAGCTGCGCCGAAGAGGTACCCTGACCGGTTCCCATTACCTGAGCTGCCGGAATACGGCGAACATCAATGTGTAAATCAATGCGATCGAGCAGAGGGCCGCCAATGCGGTTTTGATAGGTCTGAATTTGGTGCGCCGTACAGTTGCAGGCGTGGTCAGTATCGCCCAAATACCCGCAGGGACAGGGATTCGAGGCGGCCACCAGCATAAAACGCGCTGGAAATACCACATTACCATCGGCGCGCGTAATGGCTACCCTACCCGACTCAATAGGCTGCCGCAGCGCCTGCAAAACCGATGGCCGAAATTCGGCCAGCTCATCCAAGAAGAGTACCCCGTTGTGCGCAAGCGAGATCTCGCCAGGACGAGGTGGTGCGCCCCCTCCCACAAGCCCTGCAATGCTTGCACTGTGATGCGGACTGCGAAAAGGACGCACTCCCGCCAAGATAGCTGCAGTATCAAGGTCCACTACCGAATAGATAAGTGAGCTTTGCAGGGCTTCATCGGGTAGAAGCGGCGAAAGAATAGAGGGTAGACGAGAGGCCAGCATGGTTTTTCCCGACCCAGGTGGCCCCATCATCAAAACCCCATGTTCACCCGCCGCTGCAATTTGCAGAGCTCGCTTTGCCATCTCATGTCCGGCGATATCGGCAAAATCAGGCTGGCAAACAGGGGAAATATCCGCCTTATGGGAAGCCGTTTTGAAGTCACCTAAGCGAAAGGCGCCAAGGCTTGCTGCAGTGAGTTGCTCTACCCCTTCTACCGGAACCAAACCATCAGGCGGAGCTGCACACAAAAGATCGAAGCCCTGCTCCCGAGCACAAAGAGCATAGGCCAAAAGCCCTGCAACGGGACGCAAAAGCCCCTCCAAGGAAAGCTCCCCTACCAACAGACGGCCCTGTATAAAGCTGGGGTTAATTTGACCGGTGGCCACCAAAACCCCCACCGCAGTGGGTAAATCAAAGCCCGAGCCCGTTTTCTTTAAGGATCCTGGTGCAAGGTTTACCACTATGCGTTGATTGGGAACAGAAAAGCCACTTGCGCGCAGGGCGGCACGTACTCGCTCGCGTGATTCTTGGATGGCTGCATCAGGCATACCGACGATAAAAAAGCCGGGCATACCCTGACCAACCACCACCTCTACCTCAACTGGTACCGCCTGAACCCCCCGAAGGGTTGCCGCATGTACCCGGCAGCGCCCCGCCATACCTCTAGCCTGCCGAAAAGGCGTTGATGTGATGACGTATTAAAGCTCTATCAGGGGAAACAACCAGAAGTGACACCACATCAAAACGCACAGGAACATTTACGGCCTCATAGTCACGCAGGAAAAGGGCCGCAATTTTCTCATAACGTGAACGCTTCTGAGCATCCACTGCCTCAGAAGGCAGACCCTTTTCCACACTCGTACGTGTTTTAACTTCAACAAAGACCACTGCATCGCCATCGCGCGCAATAATGTCTGCCTCACCTGCCGGGCAAAGCCAATTGCGTTCTACTATTTCATAGCCTCGCTGATACAAAAAGCGCGCGGCAGCATCTTCCCCTCGCCGCCCAAGTTCGGCATTTGCCACGCCCTGCTTCTTGCTAGGGTCTGTCGCTTTCACCTCAGTCATGCTCACCACCTCTTTCCTTAGTGGCCGCATGCTAGCGCCAAGGGCTTGTACCCCTTAGATAAAAAACCTGCGCTAAGTCCTTAGAAACCTGGCTAATCTTTAACGCAAAACCAATGGAAGACTGTTTTAGAAAAGAGATTCCTGAGTAAAAGCAGTACAGAAGCTCACCCTGTGTTGTGCACACAAGCCCTCCCGCTTGATAGCCTCTATATGTTTCTTGCTGGCATAGCCCTTATTTTCCGCAAAGCCATAGGCGGGA
Organism: uncultured Eggerthellaceae bacterium; assembly: GCA_964432045.1. Classification (GTDB taxonomy): domain Bacteria; phylum Actinomycetota; class Coriobacteriia; order Coriobacteriales; family Eggerthellaceae; genus Aphodovivens. The sequence continues at coordinate 1,262 of CAYSMG010000119.1, read as the reverse complement.
AATTGCTTATCGAGGCGCTTCATCAGGGCATCGCGTTCCACCTTAGCCACAATGGAAGCCGCTCCAATAGAAGCACAGCGTGCATCGCCCTTAATAATGTTGCATTCGCGCTTATCAAAATGAAGGGCAAGGCCGTCAAGCAGCAGAAGGTCGGGATGAATTCCCTGCGCCTCAATTGCCGCCACCGCCCGAGCAAAGGCGACGCGCAAGCAAGCACTTATGCCCTGGGCATCAATATCTTGAGGATCTGCCCACTCTACCGCCCAGGCAAGGCTTTGCTCTTTTATCTGGGCAGCGATACTTTCCCGTTGTTTCGAACTGAGTTGCTTGGAATCCTTAAGCCCCTCAATGCGCGGCTCTTCGGGCAGCACCACAGCGCCCACTGCAAGGGGACCTGCCAAGGGGCCTCGTCCCACCTCATCAAGACCCACCGCACATTTCGCGCCCTGTTTTTGAAGAAGCTTGGCCTGGAACTCATACATTTCCGACAGGCGTTCGCGCTCGGCCGCCTCGGCGGTAAGGCGCCGTCTAGTTGCCTCGAGCGCCTGACGCACCCCCTTGCGGGTATCCGCTACCAGGGATCGCTCTAACACCGCAAATTCCTTTTCGTCAGCGTTTTTCAGCAGGCGCTTTATCTGGGAAACAGTGGTGCTCATACCCTGGCCTCCTTAGCCCCAAACACGAAAACCCCCCGCCCAAAAGACGAGGGGTTTAGTATTTCCCTATGTTAGCGAAGGCATTGCCGGCGCAAAAACCTAGGCGTTGTAAGTCTTTTCCTTGATCTTAGCAGCCTTGCCCACCTTATTGCGCAAGTAATACAGCTTTGCACGATGAACATCGCCCTGACGCACAACCTCAATCTTTTCAATCTTAGGAGAATGTACCGGGAAGGTACGCTCAACACCAACCGAAAAGCTTACCTTGCGCACGGTAAAGGTCTCGCGGCTTGATTCGCCATGACGACGGATAACATCGCCCTGAAAGACCTGAATACGCTCGCGATTACCCTCGGTAATGCGATAGTGCACCTTGACAGTATCCCCTACGTGGAAGTCAGGGAGATCGCTCTTAATCTGTTGCTGCTCTATAGCGCGAATGACATCCATGGTTTCTCGATCCTTCTATCCTTCAAACAAGATCCCTCAAATGAGGAAATCTTTTTCTGGTTTAAGACGCGATTTGTCAGTATATCGCCTCTTTTGAAGAATCACAATCAGGGAATTTGCTAGCTTCGCGTAAATCACAAGGCAACCACAAAGTGA
>CAYSMG010000118.1:0-4043 GCA_964432045.1 uncultured Eggerthellaceae bacterium | reverse complement strand
ATTTCCGGCCTGGGTCAATATTGCCCTTGACAATGTTCTACTCATATTAAAAAAGCGGCCCGGGGAGAGGAGAACTCCACCGGGCCCAAGGAGGGGATAATACGGTGCATTTTTCACACCGTTCTGCTTTAGGGGATAAGCAGAAGCAAGAGGAGGAGGGGAGCCTCCGCTTGTTGACACTAGTATAAAAAACAGCTTTGAAGAGCATATGTATCACCCGTGCGCGTTTTGTGAATCTGGGGGCATAGAGGTAACAATTAAGGACAAAAAATAACCCGGAGGGAAGAGGCAGGAAATTCCACCCAGGTCAACAAAGGTGGATAAGCCCTGCTTATACTGGTTTTCATTGGTAAGTATGCATTTCATCTTTTATGATGATCTTGGAGCGAAGGCATAATCTGCCTGCTTTGAGAATGAGCAAGAACTATCACTGACAAATTATCGATAAAGGAGTTTTTCGCATGCCTGATATAGCGATGCGTTTTCATAAGGATATGTTGGTGCTTTCTGCGCCTGTGTTCAGTTCCTTCGCGCGCCAAGGTCTTAAGACCACACACGACCTTGGTTATCTTACCTTGGTAGAGCCCGAGGCCATTACCGATGCACTTCGTATGGAAAAGGTAGCCGGTGCTCAGTGCCTAGTTGCGGCAACTGCTTGTATAGCACCAGCACAGTTGGCGCATCAGGGCCTCAAAGAGCGAGAGGCTGAATTTGCTCGTGAGGCCTTGCGTGCAGTGTCTCCCTTAAAGCCACAGCACCTCTTGGTCGAGATTGGTCCCTGCGGTTTGCCGCTTGATGGGACAAGCAAGGCCTCGCTGAATGAAAACCGAGCGCAATACACGCGAGCGGCACGCGCCTTTGAAGGCCTGAGCTACGATGCCTTCTTCTTAAATGGCTTTAGACGAGCTGATGATCTGAAATGCGCCTTGATGGGAATACGTGCGGTGAGCGATGCTCTGATTTTTGCCTCGGTCACCCTTGCTGATGTTGGTCTTTTGGCCGATGAGCGCAGTTCTTTTGCCGAGGCTTTAGCGGTAATGAAAGAATTCGGGGCACAGGTGGCAGGTTTTGAGTGCGCCCTGCCTCTGGCAAAACTACAGGCTGCTGCAAAAGAGGCAGCCGCAAACTGTGACCTGCCGCTTTTGGTTCAGATACAGGTAAATGAGCGCGATCCAAAACAGGGTGAGGCCACCGACGAGAATCCCTACTATTGTGCCGATACCATGGTAGAAGCAGCAGCTCTTTTGCGCGCGGAGGGGGTACAGTTTTTGCGCGCTACTGGTGAGGCGAGTCCTGCTTATACGGGCGCCTTGGCTGCCACTACTGCTGGTTTTGACGTGGTGCTTCCTTTGTCGGATGAGTCCTTGAGCAAGGAGGCCTAGCTTTTATGACTGAGGTCTCTTCAAAGGTGGCAGGCTGTAGCAATGTATCGCGCAGTATTCACTACGGTGCCTTGCAAGCTGTGGTTGATTCTCTGTTTGCAGGGGCGGATTCAAGACAGCATCGCATTCGGCGTCTTGACGCCATACTCGCTGCGGAAGCAGCCGATCTTCCCGCTGAGCTTATGGAAGTAGTCCAGCTGCTTCCTCCGGGCAACTATACACGCCAGCGTCTATGCGACCAGCTTAACTCTTCTATTGGTGGGCATGCCTGGGGGCAGGTATACGGCACGGTAGAGTAAGCGGCACGAAGAAAGAGGTAAGAGGTGAGCTCTGCAATCTATCAGGTCAGCTCGGAGACAAGTGACACCCTTGACGCAGGGGTTCTTGAAGAGCCCGCTGATGGACTTTTGGCCTATATTCAAGAATATATACCTTACGACTGGCTCAGTATCCTTATTGTAATTTGCATTTCCCTAGCGGTGACGGCGATCATTTCTGCTCTTGTCGTAAGGCTGATACGTCGCGTACTGAGCCACGATAGTGTACCTCTGCCCTCTTCCTCAATCTTTGTCAATATTGTGCGTGTGGTGGTGTGGGCCATTGGACTCAGCGTTATCTTATCGAGCTGTTTCGGGATAGATGTGAGTGCAGCGGTCACCGCCTTGGGTATTGGCGGTATCGCTATCTCCCTGGGTTTTCAAGACACCCTTTCAAACCTTATTAGCGGTTTGCAGTTGAGTATTATGGGCATTATTGAGCCAGGAGATAATGTCGAGATAGGAGGTTTGCGCGGTATTGTACGCGATGTCACCTGGCGTCACACAACTATCCTAACAAGTGCTGGCGAACAGGTGATGGTACCCAATTCGGTGCTAAACACCTCTTCTTTGGTGCAGCTTCCGCCCTTGCGAAAGATTGTCGTTAATATTTCGGTAGCGACCCATGGCGAAGATCTCGAAAGCCTCTCTGAGCGTATTTCTCAGGCGGCTGATAAGGCGGTAGAGCAGATTGGTTCAACAGAGCAAGCAGCTGTGGTGCGCTTTAGTGAGGTGACCTCTTTTGGTTTTACCGGAAGTGTGGTGGTGTGGATGCAGGAAGGGGTTGACGCTACAGCAGCAAAGGATGCTATTGTTCGTGCCATAGCGCCTTTTACCCGTGATGTTTCGCGGGAAACTTCTTCCTAGTACCCTCTTGCTTTTTAGGCGTTCAAAAGGTCAGAAACCCTACTCTGCCTACTTTATCTGGGTTTGTCTTATAAATCTACGCCACAAAATCGGTAATTAGCCAAGTTCAGCCAAGCTTAGCGCGTACTCTCTTGAATGAGCGCGCGCTCGTAGTTCATGAACTCCTCAAGGGCTTGTCCCAAATTTTGATACAGTCCCGTTTTCGCTTTTTGGGTAATCTCGTCGCACACCTCAAACACCCAGTTGAAAAGATGCTCGGAAAGGAAATCGGCCTGAGACAGGCGCGCTGTGCGCGCGCCTGTCTCGTCGCCTGCCTCTTTGCAGGCTGCTTCCTTGGCGCAGAGCTGCGCCATAAATTCCAATTCAAAGGACAGATGATCTTCCGGCAGGTTTTTGTCCTGCGCAAGTGAAAGGCCCTGGGCACGATAAGCTGCACGTACCTTATCACGTGCCTCTTGCATGAGAAGCCGCTTGGGGCTGGTGTAAACCGACTCGAACAGCACAACCGGATTCGCCGACATGTTCAAAAACAGCTGGGCATATTCCGCTGCTGCTTTTCTTGCCTGCTCTTCCAATTGGTCCTGATCAAGCGAGGCAAAGTAGGCTTTGAGAGGACCCTGCAGCTCTGAGTCGAGATGCGAGGCTTCTCGGAGAAAGTCAATGGTGACCTCTCCACCAAACAAGCTTGAAAACAAGCGGTAACTTAATTCCCGCCATTGCGCCAAGGTTTGGGCATCAAGACCATCCTCGGTGTCAGGCCCAAGCTCTTGGGTGGACTCGTTTTCTTCTCTAAGCTTTTGGTCTTCGCAAAGCTCGGGGGCTTTCTTGCCCTCAGTGTTGCTTGCAAAAGAAGAGTTGGTTTTGACCTTCATGCATAGTGCCTTTCGTACAAGCAGATCTTAGCAATCGTCGTCCTCGACGGTTTCTTCGGCCGCTTCTTCGGTATCGCTGCTCTCTTCAGAGCTAAGTTCGTCAGGACTTTTGATCACGGTGGCATCGGTGGTGATCACCGAGGAAACGTCGTTTACTGAGGAGAGCTCTAACGAGACCGCTTCGAGAAGGCTTAGCTCTGTAATATCAACATCCTCATCGGCGACTACGCCAAATTGCAAGGCTTGCGTGGGGCAGGCCAGCACGCAGTAAGGCGTGTCTCCGGGTTCTACACCAGCACCGATGCAGCAATCGCACATGTCCATGCTGGTATCGGTGAATTGCGGTATTTCGAAGGGGCAGGCAGAAAGACAGCTTTGGCACAGCACGCATTTGTCTTGATCCACTACCACAATACCGTCGTCTTCCCGCTTGCTCAGTGCACCTGCAGGACACACCTCTACGCAAGGCGCATTGACGCAGTGCATGCATGCAACTGGGTAAAATTTTCGTATCACATCGGGAAAGGTGCCCGATGTCTCCTCACAGACCACCCGCCGGGAAATGCCGCCTGCATCGATGTTGTTCCATTGCTTGCAGGCCACCT
>CAYSMG010000117.1:2225-4136 GCA_964432045.1 uncultured Eggerthellaceae bacterium | reverse complement strand
TTTAATAAAGGAAGAGTCTTAAAGATTTCTGCGTGATAGAATCGTTGACTGCAAACGCACAAGGGCATAGGAGATTATGAATCGAAGCGAAGCGCTCCGTATCCTCGGGCTTGATAATGATGCAAGTTTGGAAGATATTAGGGCAGCATATAAGGAAACAGCTCAGATACTGCACCCCGATAGGTTTGAGGGAAATAAAAAGCTGCAAAAGCGGGCAACCGAGCAGTTCAAAACTCTTCAGGAGGCTTATAACCTTCTTACGGGGAAGTCCTCTTCTCGTAAAGCAAGCAGTAAAAGCGATGATTCAGAAGGCCTTGACGAAGCCGAATTGATCCGTGCCCGTTTGGCGGGAATCCAAACGGCGCGCACCCAGCTGGTTGCCCAGCGTGATGCCGCCTTAGACGAAAGGCGTACCGGACTGGGCTTTTTGCTGATAGGCGGCGTGGTCGCGCTTTTATGTAGCCGCAGACCTGCCGGGCTGTTTTTGGCGGTGGCGGGTCTAGCTTCCGCTGCTGCTTTATGGGGTTTGGTCCAAAGCATATCTGCTCAACGCAGTATTTGGGCTTTAGAGGCACACCTAGACAAGCTTGCGAAGGAAAAGAAAAAACTTTTAGCGCGGCTTGACCAGCTTGACTAAAGAAGACATGAGGTTTTGGCCAAGCCTAAAGAAGGGTCAGGTTTTGCGCCAGACCGTGTCTTTAAGGCGGTGTCTTTATAGAGAGGAAAGAAGGAAGACAGTGTTGCAAGAGAATTTAAGAAATGTAGCTATTATTGCCCACGTTGACCACGGGAAGACAACCCTGGTTGACCGGCTTTTATATGCAGCGGGAGTATTTCGCGCAAATCAGCAGGTGGAAGAGCGCGTCTTGGACAGCAATGATCAAGAGCGCGAGCGCGGCATCACCATCTTGTCGAAAAACATTTCCATTCACTACAAGGGGGTCAAAATCAATGTTATAGACACCCCTGGGCATGCCGACTTTGGTGGCGAGGTTGAGCGCGTATTGAACATGGCCGACGGCGCCCTGCTTATTGTGGATGCTTATGAGGGACCTAAGCCCCAAACCCGTTTCGTTCTTTCGCATGCCCTTGCTGCTCATTTGCGCATTGTGGTGGTGGTTAACAAGATTGATCGACCTAATGCCGATCCTTCGGCAGCTGTCGATAAGGTCTTCGATTTGATGGTGGAATTAGGCGCAAGTGACGAGCAGCTTGATTTTCCGGTGGTGTTTACCTCGGCGGTGAATGGCTATGCACGTTTTGATCCCGAAGATGAAAACATGGATATGATTCCCCTGCTTGACACCATCTTGGAAGAAATTCCAGCTCCAGAAGTAGATCTTGAGGGTCCGGTGGCCTTGCAGGTATGCACGGTCGATCACAGCAGTTATGAAGGACGTATTGGTGTTGGTCGTCTGCATAGTGGAACCTTGCATGAAAAAGAGCAGGTCTTAGTTATACGTCCCGATAAGACGGAATACAAGGCCCAGGTACGCAAGGTCTACACCTTCGAAAACCTTGGTAAGGTAGAGGTGCCCGAAGCAAGCGCTGGTGATATTGTGGCCGTTATTGGTATTGAGGCTGCAGACATTGGTGATGTTATTACCAGCTGTGAAACCCCGGTATACATGGACCCCATTGCGGTAGAAGAACCAACTATGTCGGTAGTTTTTGAGGCATCTACCAGCCCAATTGTTGGTAGAGAGGGTGATATTGTTGGTGCTCGTCAGTTAAAAGAGCGCCTTATGCGCGAAAAGGAAAGCAATATTTCTATGCGCATAGAAGAAACCGAAGACCGTTCGGCCATCCAAGTGGCGGGTCGTGGAGTTTTACACCTGTCAGTGCTGATGGAAACCATGCGTCGCGAGGGTTTCGAGTTTCAGGTTGGTCGTCCGCAGGTGGTGTATAAGA
>CAYSMG010000117.1:0-2125 GCA_964432045.1 uncultured Eggerthellaceae bacterium | reverse complement strand
CGCTTTCGTGAATACGGGCCATTTTCTGGTGAGATGGCAGGCCGTAAGAATGGCTGCATGATTGCCATGTCAACTGGCAAGGCAGTAGCCTATGCCCTTGATACCCTTCAAGAACGCGGTCGGCTGTTTGTGAAGCCGGGGGACGAATGCTACGAGGGCATGATTGTGGGGGAGTCGGCCAAGGAAGGCGACATGGTGGTCAATGTTGAGCGCACCAAAAACCTAGGGAACCAGCGCTCTTCTACGGCAGATAAGGCAATTCAGCTGACCCCACCGATTACCTTTACCCTCGAAGAAGCGCTGGAATACATTGAAGATGATGAGTTGGTAGAAATAACTCCTCAAAGCGTGCGCCTGCGTAAACGCCTCCTTTCAGCAAACGAAAGAAAGAAGGCGGCAAAGAAGTAGGAGAGGGTGCTCCGCTTTCTAATCTAGGTAGGTCTGTGAAAGGAAAGTGGGCATCTTGTGCACCCGCCAAGGCCCTTTTTGAGGTATGCGACAATGTTTCAATGTTTTGTTCAGTGTCGCAAATAAACAAGCGACGTGCGGAGCCAGGGAAGGGCCACATGGGAACTTCAAAATTCGTGAGGACAGCATGTGCTGTTGGTTTAGCAGCAAGCTGTTTTTGTGCGCTTACCGCCTGCTCGTCTACTGAAGAGAGCTCTGGTTTGGTGGCGGCTACGGTCAACGGAGTAGAAATAGCTGAAGACGATATAACGAGCTACATCGAAAGCATCCGTGAGTCATACTCGCTTGAGGACGACGATAGTTGGGGCAGCTACCTCGCTTCGATAGAATCAAGTCCCGAGGATCTTCGCACATCCATTATTGAGATCTATATTGAAGAAGAACTCATTCGCCAAGGTGCAGAAGAGCTCGGTGTCACTGTAGAGGATTCCGAAATTGATCCCTATATAGAGAGCATGCGTGCCAATTACGACTCAGATGAAAAATGGGAGCAGGCTCTTCAGCAGGCGGGCTTTGATGATGAAGATGCTTACCGTGAACTGATAAGGGAATACCTGCTTTCAGAAAATCTATTAGCTTCCTTTGAAGTTGAAGACCCAACAGATGAAGAGCTTTTAGAGTATGCCTCCTCTTGTTTAAGTGATTTCGATGGTGCCCAGCGCTCATCGCACATTCTTTTTGATGCCGAAGATACCGAATTAGCCCAAACGGTCTTAGACCAGATCAATGCCGGGGAAATTGATTTTGCGACCGCCGCAGAGGAATACTCTACCGATACTAGTAGCGCAGAAGATGGTGGCGATGTGGGCTGGAATAAGATCAACTCCTTCGTGACCGCCTATGAAACCGCTCTTGAAGAGTTGGAAGTTGGCCAGGTAAGCGATTTGGTTGAGAGCACCTACGGGATTCACATTATTACCTGCACTGATTCATTTACCGCACCAGAAGAGCTTACCTCACTTGATCAGCTGCCCGATGAGTTCATTGAGTATTTAACTGATGAGTTGAAGGACGAAGAACAATCCGAGGCTTATACCACCTGGTATGAGGAGTTTGAAGAGAGCTCCGAGATTGTTATTAACGACATGCCTGAGGGTTTGTCCTATGCGGTAGATATGTCGCTGTATGAAACCGATGACGAAAGCGACGAAGAAACAAGTGAAGATGAGTCTTCTACTGACGAAGACAGCTCCACTGAAACCGAAGATGAAACGACAAGCGATGAGGCAAGCGAGTCCGATACGGAAAGCGATGCTTCTGACGCCGACGATACCGAAAGCGAAGAGGAGGCTACTGAGACCGACAGCGAGACGGACACAGATACGACCTCCGAGGATAGCTCGGATACTGATGATTCCGAAAGTGAGTAGGATACTCAGGAGGCAGTCTAAAAAGCAAGAAAGAGTGGGTCTTGCACGGAGGGTCTTAAACCTCGGCACACACTGGGCTTAGGTGTGCGCCAAGGCGGCGTCAAGATGTGTTGAACAGACGGCCCTTTCCACCCCTTTTGTCCAGGAATATTCTTGCTTGTGGGGATGACTTTGTGTTGTATACTTAGTTGCCGCTGCTCTTGAGGGGCGGTGAATGCTTAAAGCGGAGAGATGTCCGAGCTGGCCGAAGGAGCACGATTGGAAATCGTGTATGCGCCAAAAGCGTA
>CAYSMG010000116.1:0-4168 GCA_964432045.1 uncultured Eggerthellaceae bacterium | reverse complement strand
CCCTTGGGGGCAAGCCTTGCTGAGCTTGGACCAAAGGGAGGCTTGCTGAGCTTGGACGGCTCGCAGAGCTTGACCCTATGCCCTGCTAGCTGATGGCTGTTAGCTATTAGCTATCTGCTAGTTGCGCCAACTGCGCGGCGGAAGGGCCTTGCTCGGGCGCGCCGCTTTCCCTGCGGTTCTTGCGCTCTTCTGCGAGCGCTTTAAGCCCTTCGGCTATTTCAGCTGCTTTCTTTTCAGGCACTTTAAGCGCAGAAGCAAGGGCGGCGGCTCCTTCGGTTTCTGCACAATATACCGCCTTTTCAAGGGAGCCGTAGCTGTTTAGAAGCCGCGCTGAAAGAGCAGGACCCACGCCGGACAGCTCTTCAAAGGCAAGGCGCGTGTTCTCCCGCGTGCGAAGCTTCTGGTTTTTGCCGGTGGCAAAACGGTGCGTCTCGTCGCGCACACGCTGCAAAAGGCGCAAGGCGTCGGAGCGGCGCGGCAGCCTAATCGGCTTTGAGTTGCCGGGGCGGTATATCTCCTCCTCCCGCTTGGCAAGCCCCGCAATCGGAATGTCAATGCCAAGTGCGGCGAGGACAGACTGCGCGGCGTTTACCTGCCCGATGCCTCCGTCAATTAGAATGAGGTCGGGGAGCTCCGCGTGCTCGTTCAAAAGGCGCGTGTACCTGCGGCTCACCGCCTCGCGCATTGAGGCAAAGTCGTCTATCGCGCCGTCAGTTGTCTTTAGCCTAAAGTAGCGGTAATTCTTTTTGTCGGGGTTGCCGTCCTTAAAGGAAATGAGGCTCGCCACGGGGAGCCGTCCGCCAATGTGCGCAATGTCAAAGCCTTCAATCCTTGAAGGAAGGGAGGGCAGGGAAAGCGCCTGCTGCAGCTCCTCCATCGCGGGGAAGTCGCCCCTCTCTTTTAAGCGCCTTGCCGCGTCCTCTTTCGCGTTAAAGAATGCCATATTCATCGCGGCAAGATGCCTCTTTTCCGCGCCTGCATCCGCTTGGTCTAACGATGTACCCGCTGCGTATTGCGGTTGGGGCTCGGCGGCAACATCAGCCGCGGGGCTCTCGCCCACGTCGGGGCTGCTCTGCCTCGATGGCGGCCACGCTTCGGGGTGGACAACGGTTATCCGCGCGTCGCTAGCAAGCTGCCTTTTAAGCCATTCTTCCGCAAGGGCTATGCTCCCTTCTTCGGGCACAAAGATGCGAGGCGGCACGCTCTCCTTGTCCGTGTAGAAAGACATTAAAAACTCAGGGAGTATCTCTTCTGCGCTTTTAAGCGTGCGCGTCCTATAAATCTCGCGGCCTACAAGCCGCCCTGTGCGCATTCGCAGCACCGCAAAGGAGATCATCGAGCCTTCCTCCGCCCAAGCTATGTAGTCCCGCGCTTCGGGGTCAAGGTCCTCAGCGGAGTTTCTCTCGCGCAGCGTGGAGATCGCCGCCATGCCGTCCCGTATGCGGGCGGCCTTCTCGTAAAGGCGCTCCGATGCCGCCTTCTTCATTTCGGCTGTAAGCGCCTCGACACTCGCGGTCCCGGCGCCGCCTTCCCCCTGCTCAAGGAAGAGGAGCGCCTCCTCAAGTATTTTGCGGTAATCCTCTTCGCTTATCTTCCCGCAGCAGGGCGCTGCGCATTGCTTCATGTGGTAATAAAGGCAGGGCTTTTGCAGGCGCGGAAGCTTGGCGCATTTGCGCAAGGGATAGCTCTTGCTTATAAAGTCGAGGAACACATCGAGCGCGCCCACGTCGGGGAATGGCCCGAAGTACTTTGAGCCGTCGTTTTTTATTGTGCGCGTGCGGAACATTCTGGGGAAAGGCTCATTCGTCACGCGGATAAAGGGATAGGTTTTACCGTCCTTTAGGTTGATGTTGTAGCGCGGCTTGTGCTCTTTAATCAGGTTGTTTTCAAGTATTAGCGCCTCGTACTCGTTGTCGGTGTCGATGTACTCAAGGGTAGCCGCGCGGGACATTAGAATGCGCGTCTTTATGTCGCGCGAGTTAAAGTAAGACAAAAGCCTGTTGCGCAGGGCCTTTGCCTTGCCGACATATATGATGAGCCCTCTTTCGTCCTTCCACATATAGACGCCGGGCGACTTAGGCGCGGACAGCGCCGTCTCACGCAGCCTTTTGCGGTTTTCGCCTTCTTCGCTCATTCCAGTTTTGCCCCGTTTCAAGTTATTATAGCATTCTGCCGATGTTTGGATAAGGATTTCCTTATGAATTACATACATAGAGCGCAAGGCGGTATGCGGCCGCTTTTCGCATTTGGCATTCTTTTTGTCCTTCTTTTGAGCGCGGCGGGCGTGGTCTTCCCCGCAGAGCGCTTCTCCATCACCGTAGGCGGGGAGGATGGCTGGGGCTCGCTTGAGTCCGCTGTTGCCCTGCAAGAAACCGAAGGCCGCTTTGCCTTGCCCGCGCTCGCCATAGCACCGGGAACGGGCGGCGACGCGAAGGCGGACGCGGACCTTTACCTTTCCTTTGATTCCCCTGACTTTGCGGACGAGTCGGGCAACTACAGCGTGAAATCCTCGCGCGCCTTTTTTAGCGCGGCGGCAAGACAGGGGGCAGGAGCCGCCCTCTTTAACACGGACGGGCAGGGCCTTGCCCTGCGAGGTGGGCCCAGCGCGATGCTTGCAAGACAGGGGCCTCTTCCTTCTTTTACGATAAGCTTTTGGCTTTACCCTTCGGCAACGGACAACGGCGGCGTTGTTTTTTTGTGGCGCTCCTCGCTAATAGCCGAAGGCGGCTTTAGCCCCGTTTACCAAGCAATTAAGGCATCCTTTGAGCAAAACTGCCTTGTGTGGGAGTTCTCTAACCTATGGGTTGACTCAAGTGGAGCGCCTTTAAGCGCGAGCCTTGTGCCCGCCCGCATGACAATCCCCAAAAAGTGGTCGCTACACGAGGTTTCCTACGACGCGGACACAGGTTTTTTGGAGTATAGGATTGACGGGCACACGGAAGCTGCGGCTTATGTGTCTGGCTCGGGCAGCAAAAGGCGCACCACCGCCGCGGGTTTTATAGGAGCGCAAGGCGAATTGGAAATAGCTCCAAGGTATGCAGGCCTTGTGGACGAGCTAAGGATAGAAAGGGGGCCGCTGGCAGATGTGAGCGTTGAGGGCTTGCGCGAGCTTGCGGGCTTTTACCCCGCGGCGGGCGGAAAGTTCGTGACGGCACCGCTTAGCACGGGGCGGGGGAATGCAAAGCTTTTGTCCGCCGACATTTCTGTCATTGAGCCTGATGGCACGGAAAGCGAGTTTTATGTGCGCTCAGGGGACAACTGCTACGAGTGGACGGAAGACTTTCCGCGCTGGGTGCCGCTTGTGAGCGGCAAGCCGCTAGAGGAAATCTCCGGGCAGTATTTCCAAATTGCAGGCGGGCTTTACCCCAACGGCTCGCGTGAAAAGACGCCTCTTTTGACGTGGATTTCGCTTAACCTAGAAAAGAAAAACGAGCCTTGGCCGCCGCTTAAGGTGCGGGGCGAGGCGGGAAGCGGAAGCGTCAAGCTCTCATGGAACCCGCCCGCGGATAGCGACGCGAAGGGTTTTCTTGTGTATTTCGGCGAGGGGCAGGGGGAGTATCTTTCGCAAGGCTCGCCCGTTGACGCGGGCAGCTCCCTTTCTTGCGTTATTTCGGGCCTTGAAAATGGCAAGATGTATTATTTTGCTGTGGCCTCCTACGGGGAAGCGGGCTCAGGCCTTCCCGGCGACTTTTCGCCTGAAATAGCCGTGCGCCCTCTAGCGACAAGGCAGCTTAAGGAATAGAATGCTTGGGGCTAACCATGGGCGGCAACAATAGGCTTGAGTTTCTTTTAAGGCAGGCTAGAAAAGCTGCAATTTCCAGGGACTTTGACTTTGCGGAGAAGATTCTCCTCTCGCAAGAAGTAGAAAGCATCGCGGGCAAGAATAGCCCGCGCATTCTCTATGAGCTGGGTAAGCTTTACATGAAGGCCGAGCGCTTTGACAAGGCCTTTTCGGCTTTTATACGCCTGGACGCCATTTTCCCTGAAAACGCGGAGGTGTTGAACAGGCTCGGCACGATTTACCGCTGCATGGGCGAAAACCAAAAGTCGCTGGACATTCTTTTGAAGGCGCGCTCCGCTTGCGGCACATCCCCGCAGCTTCTTTACAACCTCGGCAACACGTACAAGGAAATGCATTCTTACAGCAAGGCCGAGGAATGCTTTAGAC
>CAYSMG010000115.1:0-4172 GCA_964432045.1 uncultured Eggerthellaceae bacterium | reverse complement strand
AAAGCCCACCATCGGCTAAGGAATAGATAGTTTGCACCAACTGGTATCCGCCACCTTGCGCATCAGCGAAGGGGTCAAGCCAAGTAGCGACGCGCACCTGCACATGGTCAAAGGCAAAGTAGGCACCCACACCTCCTATGGCAATAAGCAAAATACCTGCAACCACATAGGTTTTTCGCCCCGTGGCCACATAGAGCATAGTTAAAAATACAAAGAAGAACACCAAAGCGCTGCCAAGGTCTTTTTCGAAGGCCACAATGCCAATAGAGATAAGCCACATGACCAGCAAGGGCAGAAGTGCGCGGATATCGGGAAGATTGAAAGGACCCAAGCGCCAGGTAAATACCGAAAGCATTTCCCGGTTGCCTGCCAAATAACCAGCAAGGAACAGGACAATAGCTATTTTGGCTACCTCACCCGGCTGGAAGGAAAAAGGCCCAATAGAAAGCCAGATGCGGCTGCCACTAATTTCTTGGCCAATGAAGGGCAGCATGGGCGAGATCAAAAGAAGAATACCCACCAGCATGAGGGTATATTTGTAACGAGCCAGCTTATCTAAGTTGCGCACAGCAATAAGTACCACAACCATACAAGCAATGCCCACAAACAGCCACAATAGCTGACTTGCTGCTAGGTCAGGAGCGAGTCGGTCAACAAAGGCAATACCAATGCCGGTGAGCGCAAAGGTAAGAGGCAAGATAGCAGGATCGGCCCCAGGAGCAAACTTACGCACTACCAAATGGGCAACAAAAAAGGCTGCAAAAAGACCAATGGGAACACCCAGGGTATTAAAACTCAGCGTCTCCCCCGCGTTTACCACCCACATGGCAAACATCAGAATGACCAAGGGAGCTGCAATAAGCAGCAAGATTAGCTCTATATTGCGCCGGGTCATTCGCTATCACCACTTTGGGTAGTAGTGCTTGCGTTTGCAGAGGTACTTGCGGTAGAGCTTGTAGTGTTGGAAGAATCGCTGTCATCTTCGCTGTCTTCGCCATCTGCGTCTGCGCTATCGGAAGCCTCGCTAGTACCTTCCTCATCAGAGCTAAGCTGCGCCTCATACTCGGCAACTAATTCATAGGCCGCCTCTAAGCTGTCAACGCGCAGACCCTCTTTTAAGCGCTCTGTTACCCCTGGTGAGAGGTTATCCAGGGAGATATCGGTCTGTTCTACCAGTTCAGAATAGGAAAACCATAGCAAGTCATCAGGAACGCCCTGATAAATTGCCACCTTGCCATCAAGTTCTTGCAAATAGGCACTGTTATGAACAAAGGCGTTGATTGCCCAAGCCCCACCAGCAATGATGGCGGCAAACAAAACTAGGACAAACCCTAGAGTCAACTTGGTTTTAAGGGCCAGCTTTCGGCGCTTTTCTTCGCGCTTGCCTTCTATATCTACCACCACAACGGTTATATTATCATGCCCTCCCTGGGCAATAGCTTCGTTGACCAGCTGTGACGCACAGCGCTGAGGATCAACAGTGCGCACCATGATCGATTCAATTCCGCTATCTTCCACCATGCTGGAAAGGCCATCCGAGCAAAGCAGCAGACGGTCGCCAGCCTCCACATCGATCTCGTACAGGTCGGCGACGGTGTTAGGATCGGTTCCTAAAGCACGCGTGATAACCGACCGCCGGGGATGCGTGCGCGCTTCCTCAGGGGTAAGCTGGCCTGCTTCTACCATCAGGGAGACCAGGCTATGATCACGTGTGAGCTGCTGCAGCTTCCCCTGGTGCAAAAGATAGGCACGCGAGTCTCCCACCTGGGCTAAAACCAGCCGCTCTCCTTCAAGAATAGCTGCGGTGCAGGTGGTGCCCATGCCGGCCTTGCCCTTGCCTTCAGCCACCGCCTCGATGATGGCATGGTTAGCAAGCTGAACAGCCTTACCAAGGGCATCAGAATCAGGATGATTGGGAGCATTTTCAGCAATGACCGTCGTGGCAATTTCACTTGCCACCTCGCCAGCAGCATGACCTCCCATGCCATCGGCCACTACAAAAAGCGGCGGGGCTACTACCAGGCTGTCTTCATTGTGCTCGCGCACGCAACCCACATCGGTGCGGCTACCAAAGGTAGTAACTGCACCTCGGCGGGTCCTTGCGGTAGATCGGTATGCACGTTTTTCGGCTGCCATTAAGCGTACCGTACCCTTATTGTTACATCGCCAATGGTCACGATGTCATTAGAACGCAGCGCTACCGGAGCCGATATAAGCTGCCCATTTACCTGGGTCCCGTTAGTCGAGCCCAAATCTTCTACAAACAAGTTTTGTCCCATAAGAGAAAAACGCGCATGACGTGCTGAAACATAGCCTGCAGCAATAACGATATCGGCACCAGGGCTGCGCCCCACAATAACTGGGCCCCGCACTACGATGGATACACCGCGAAGTTCCTTCGGGCCACGCTCAACTGAAATATTCCAGGTGCGTTCCTTTTTGCGCTGACCACGCACCAAGCCAATACCGGTTTTCATGATGGCGAAGAGAAAGAGGTAAAGAAGCGCTACAAATAAGAGGCGTCCCACCAAAAGCGCAATGTCAATCATGCCGGTAAAACCTTATCCGCGATAACTAAACATGAAGTTGGTGGTACCTATGGTGATCCGATCTCCCTCCTCAAGCATTTGCGAGGCCACTTCGTAACCATTTATAAGAGTGCCATTGGTAGAGCCAAGGTCGGTGAGATACCAGTTGCCCTGGGCATCCCGCGTAAGTTCGGCATGCGAACGACTGGCGTTAATATCAGCCACTACGATGTCGTTTTTCGATTCGCGCCCAATGGAAAGACGAGCAGCCCCAAGGCTATAGGCGCGATTGCTTGAAGTATCAAGCAGACGAGCTGGGGGGAGGTTTGCTGCACCGGCAGCTGCAACTCCGGCTGCTGCAGCCGGGCCAGCGGCTTGATCGGCCCCGGCAAAGACAACAGTGTTAGCCGTCCGGCGCGGTGCGTCTGCTGCCCCGACGACAGCTCCGGCTGCTCCGGCAGCACCGGCAGCGGCTGCTCCGGCAGCACCGGCGACCCCGGCGGCCGCTCCGGCAGCTCCCATAGCGCCAGCTGCGGCTGGGTAGGCTCCACCTGATAAGGGCTGGTTAAACAGAGCATCTTCCCCGTCATAGCTGTCTGCGAAGTAAGCTGCATCATTGTGAGCATTGTCGTAAGCGGAATCGTAAGCGGCACCACCCTGCTCTGCGCTATAGGCTCCTGCCCCAGCAGCAACTGCACCGGCAGCACCAGCAGCTACACCAGCCCCTGCAGCGCCGCCCCACACGGCCGCCGCACCACGAGCCGGCGGTGCACCTCGTACACCACCGCGCGGCTGAGCCTGTGCGTAGCCCCCTTGGGCTGCTGCTCTACCGCGTGCGCCATAGGCTCCGGACTGAGGTGCTAGACCATAGCGCTGCATTTCCTCGGCACGCAGCTGCTCTACTATGGGAGAAGCGACCGCTTCTGCTATCACATCAAACTTGCCTTGTTTCAAGTCGTCATCAACGATGAAGCGCACCAAAGGCTGGCCATCCATAGCAAGACCTTGTTCCGTTGCCTTAGCAGCAAGATAGGTCTCAATTTCCCCAGATAAGGTGGGATAGTAACCAAAAAGACGCTGGTCATCCTCAGGGTTAACCAGCACCGTGTACAAGGTGGGAGCATATTGCTTGCCAGCGCCTACCATCTTTTCGCGGCGCATTTGCTTTTCGGCCTTTTTGGCAATTTGCACCGGGGAAATGGGTGCCCCCGCCATGCGATCGGCCGCCCCTTCCACCGTGTCTTCCATTCTGCCTTCAAACTTCGATAGGAAGCCCATTGCCTCTCCTCGCTTGCTTTGACAATCCGTCCATAGGTCTTTGCTCAAATTGCTATCGCATCAAAGCACTTCGCTGTGTATCCACAAGGCAGTATACGCCTGATTTTGTCTTTTAGAGCCATTTTTACCTAGTGCTCTATCTTGCCATAAACTAGGCATACCAAGGGCATTCTATACTCAATCGCCATTTTACGAGCATAGGGCAGCGATCTCTGAGAAAACCGCGCTAGCTGTCTTCTTATATCCTAAGCTTCCATGTCCAGCGCTCAGTTTAGGAGCCAATAAAACCAAGCTAAAGTCCAAGGAAGGCATAAAACACCAAGACCCGTATAACTTACAAGTGCTGCTTGCGGGCGCGACGCCCTA
>CAYSMG010000114.1:2166-4173 GCA_964432045.1 uncultured Eggerthellaceae bacterium | reverse complement strand
TGTCCTTGCGCGTGTTCGCATGTCTTCACGAGACACTCAAGCACACAGCCACACACTCAAAACCTGAGGCGCTTCTTAAGCTCTAGGCTTCCTTTTTCTCTGATGCGTAAAAGACCGACTGGTCAAAAAGGTCTTTAATCGATTGGTCTTTATGGAAAGGAAGCCCTAAAAACTCACTAATGGTTGGAACCAACTCGCTGGCATCTACATAGTGACCCTTCTCATTAAATTGAGTTGTGTCCTGGGCTCGCCAGTAGCGATCGTTCACATCGGTGAGGTAATAGGTCCTGCCCTCGACCTCCATGTACACAGAATGATTTGCGTGCAAGTAGGTCTGTAGATCATCAAAGGACAGATCTAAAGCCTCAGCTGCTTTCACACCCATAATTTCCTCTTCCCCTCGGGAATCACCTTAGGGGATATCATACCCTAAGCCAGACCGGGCTTCACCCACAAGCCGGTGCAAGGTTAGCAAAGCTTACCAAAACTAGAATGATGGCTTGCACCGGAGGCGTGGGACTTAGCGTTGTATTTGATATCTATCTCCTTGGACAAGATGCTGCCATCGCTGGCAGATACCTCGTAATCGTATTCAGTACTGTCAGCGTAAAACTCGATTTCGTAAACGTATTGTCCATCATCAAAATCGATTTCGATACCAAGCGCTACTAGACTGCTTTCCGCAACGCCAGCATCGTCTAAGGCAATGGCCTTGGCCTCGTCTTCACTAATGGCAACGGTACTCTGAACAGCATCACCCTGACTTTGACTTTGATTTTGGCTTTGATTCTGACTCTGATTTGAACTGTTTGTACTGTTTGAGCTGGTAGCACTTTCTGAGCTGTTGGAATTACTAGAAGAGGCGCTCTTCAGGATACCTTGAGCACCTTGTAAACTACAGCCAAACAGAGCGCTTGAGAAACACAGGGCAACTGCAAGTAAAACGATCTTTTTCACGGCATCCATCCTTTCCTAGGTGGAGTGCGCTGAGATCGCCGGGCTCACTGACTGTTATGAGCCAAAATCCGAAGCTCCTGAGCGAAACAGCACGGTTCTTGTGGGTCTTCCCGCCTAAATGATAGGCCGATAATAACAGATTTAAGCTTGGTTTGATGGTGTGATGCCTTACTACTCGCTCACAGCATTATTACAACTTGTTGACACCCACCTTAAGCCTCGCCTTAAGCCACAGAAGATATCTAAAACTCAGAGATTTCCTTTGCCGAAACCACATTTGAAGGCGAGATAAGCACCACACCCGCCTGTCCTACTTCGGGTGAGTCAACATAGAAGGTGCCATCATTGCTTTCTCCTATGGCGTCAATGCCCTCATCCTTGGTGCAAATGACAATGTCTATACCTGAAAGCCGCTCGACCTTCCACATATACGGGGTGATAACCAGGGTGAAATCGACCTGGGCCTGGGCAAAAGACTTCATGTAATTGACAATTTCTAACTGCGAGATAGTTTCACTGGCTCGCAAAACACCAATGCGTCGATCCCCGCGCTTTAGAATACTTCCCTCGCGGTAAGTTGAGGTGCTCTCTAGATCAAGGAAGAGCACCTTGGCTCCTTTTTCCTCGTAGTCAGCACAAAGCGCCTCAAGATCAACCGAGCCAGTTTGAGAGGACAAGGATGAGGCATAGGAGTTCAGAAGTGAGTTTTCGCTATCACTGCTGGTGGAAGCATCGTCTGCGACAGCGTCATCTGTGACGGCATCGTTTGCGGTGGAATCTGTAGCTGCGTCGCCATCAGCAGTAGCCTCAGCCCCAGCATCAGCCTCGGCATCCGTGGAAGAATCATCCGTAGCAGCATCGTCTATGGAAGAATCGTCTGTAGCGACATCTGTAGCGCCGCCCTGCTCATTTGAGCCATCATCTTGCTCAAGCTCACTGCTTGCTAAGGTCGGCTCAACCGTTCCACCGTAGATGATAACGGTATAGCCATCTAGCTCGCCAATGGTATCGTCAATGGCAGAGGCGGTGAAATTCCACGAATGACCAGCA
>CAYSMG010000114.1:0-2066 GCA_964432045.1 uncultured Eggerthellaceae bacterium | reverse complement strand
TCTAAAAGTGAAAGCATGGGTATATTGCCTGGATGAGTGTCAGTGCGCAGACTTTGTGCCCCCTTTTCGCAGGCCAAGCGGACGGCTTCAGTCAAAATTTGCCGCGCGGCGCCCTTACCTCGACTGGCTTTTAGCACCGCCACCCGATGAACCACTGCGTAAGACGGTGCGACAGAGGTGCTGGCAGTAAGCCAGGTGCCCTCTATATTGTCGTAGTCAGCCTCACCCGAAAAAGACAGCACAAAATAGGCCACGGGCCTGCCACTCTCGTCTTCTAAAAGATAGCCGCATTTGTTGCACAGATCCTCCATCACAAAACACTGGGGGTAGTGGGGACCCTGCCACTGATCTATCCCTAAGGCAGCCAATGCCGCCTTACCCTCGTTCAGAATAGATAGGACCGCTTCTTCTTCCCCTACGCACGCACAACGAAGTTTCACTAAGACTCCTTTTCAGCAAGAGTTTTGGCCTTGGAGGTGGGGGCAGGCAGAGTAACCAGCACCACCATGACAAGAATGAGCACCATACCGGCAATATCAGCCCAGGTGACTGGCGTATGCAGCCACACGGCCGATATAAGCGTTGCCGCTACCGGCTCTAGACAGCCCACCAAACCAGCCCGCATCGGGCCGGCCTCTTTTACCCCCTGCAAGTAGAAGGCATAGGCCAAGATAGTTCCGAAAACAACAATAGCCGCCACCGCTGCTATTAAAGCGGGGGTGAGATTTACTTCAATTTCCCAAGGGCGCACCAAAAGGTTGCAAGCAATACCAGCCACTGCCATACCCAAGGCTGTGGGAATAAAGCTACCCCAGCGCTCTAAAAGCTTCACCGGAAACAGGGTGTAACCTACAAACCCGCAGGCCAAAAGCAGACCCCATACAAGCGCCTCGGGTGGGATCTCCAGTGAGCCCAGATTTCCCTTTGTGGCAATAAGCACCACGCCTGCCAAGGCCAAGACAATGCCAATAAGTTCGCGCCGATGCGGCAGCCGACGCATTTGGATGCACACAATGATGGTAAGCAGAACCAGGCCCATGCGCTCCATCACCGTACCGGTACCCGCATTGGTGTAAGAAATGGCCGAAAGATAGGCATATTGAGTCAGCAAAATGCCAAATAGCCCAAAGATCAAAAGGCTTCCCCAGGTTCGCCCACTGCGCACAGCGCGCCCCAGTTGCTTGGGTTCGCGCACCAAGCAGATTATGAGAAACAAAAGAGCAGCAAAGGGAAGGCGCACGCTGGTAAGCCAGCTAACCGGCACGCCAAAGTTAACGGTGATAAGTTGGGCGCAGGTACCCGAAAAGGCCCAGAAGCATCCACCAAGAGCCGCAAAGGCAATGCCGCGTATTGTCTTTGCGCGGTGAGCGTTCCTGCTTGGCACAGACCCCCCTTTTTTTCTGTTTCTTGTTCTGCAAAAAGTGCGTCAAAGTTTACAAGATCCGTGCTAAGAAAGCACCTGTATAACTTTCCTTCACCTGAGCTACTTCTTCGGGGGTGCCCGTAGCTACCACCCTACCGCCACCATCGCCACCTTCGGGTCCTAAGTCGACAATATGGTCAGCACTTTTAATGACATCGAGGTTATGTTCAATAACCAGCACGGTATTGCCAGAATCAACCAAGCGCTGCAGCACCACCAGAAGCTGGCGCACGTCTTCAAAGTGCAAGCCGGTGGTGGGTTCGTCAAGAATGTAGAAGGTCTTGCCTGTTTGCCGCCTTTGCAGTTCACTGGCAAGCTTTACACGCTGAGCCTCGCCACCCGAAAGCGTAGTGGCCGGCTGGCCCAGGCGAATATAGCCCAAACCCACATCAAAAAGCGTTTGCAGCTTGCGTTTGATGCCTGGAATGTTCTGGAAGAAAGAAAGGGCATCTTCCACCGTCATATCAAGCACCTCAGAAATGTTTTTGCCCCGGTAGCTTACCTGCAGGGTTTCGCGGTTGTAGCGTGCTCCGCCGCAGACCTCACAGGGCACATACACATCGGGCAAAAAGTGCATCTCGATTTTTATTTGGCCGTCGCCCTTGCAGGCCTCACAACGCCCGCCGTTGACATTGAAGCTAAA
>CAYSMG010000113.1:0-4195 GCA_964432045.1 uncultured Eggerthellaceae bacterium | reverse complement strand
GCGCGACAAAGATAAGGCCGCCAACGCTGGTGGAATCCAGTAATCAGTAATCAGTCGGCAGTCGGCAGTACTGGGGCTTAGCAAGTAGGGACGGGCGAATATTCCCCCCTGCTTGCCCAACCCAATGCGCTAGTAGCTGCGAGCTAAAAGCTGGCAACTAAACTCCCTCATTGAATAAAACGCGGCAAAAGGGTATTCTTTGCCCATGCGCGTTGTAAAGCTGGGCTCAGATGTCTTGCGCAAGAAGGCCGAGCCTGTCGAGCGGGTTACCGACGAGGTAAGGGCGCTCGCGGCAGAAATGATAAAGACAATGTACGCGGAAGAAGGCGTGGGCCTAGCCGCCCCGCAGGTGGGAAAGCCCTTGCGGATGTTTGTTGCCGATAGCGGGGAAGGCGCTCAAGTTTTTATTAACCCGCAAATTACAGGCACCTCCCCCGACATGGTAGAGATGGAGGAAGGCTGCCTGAGCATTCCAGGCTTTTACGAGAAGGTTTTGCGCCCTGAAAGCGTGCGGGTGCAAGCTCAGGATGAAAGCGGCAAAAGGCGCGTTGTTGAGGCTTCGGGCTACATGGCAAGGATTATCCAGCACGAGTATGACCACTTAGATGGCGTCCTTTTTATAGATAGGATAGACAGCGAAAAAAAGGCGCGCATAGAGCGGCGCTTTGAAAGGAAGGCGGAAAAGGAAGCCCAGAAGAGAAAAAAGGCGGCGGGCAAGAGGCAAAGTGAATGCTAAGGGCGCTTTTTGCAGGAAGCCCGCGCTGCTCTGTGCCCGCGCTTGAGGCTTTGGCAGGGCGCGCTGAGGTTGCGGGCGTGCTTACAACGCCGCCTGCCCCACGCAAGCGCTCTTCTGCCCTAATCCCTTCGGAGGTAGCGGCGGCCGCCGCGAAGCTAAAGGAGCAGGGAAAGATAGGCAAGAATGCGCCCATTCTTGCGCCTGAAAGGATTACGGATGCCACAAGGGAGGAGATTGCGGCCCTTGCCCCTGACATTTTGGTGTGCTTTGCCTACGGCAAAATCTTTAGCGAAAAGACGCTTGCCCTTTTCCCCAAGGGGGCGTATAACATTCACCCCTCGCTTTTGCCCCGCTGGAGGGGGCCTTCTCCTGTGCAGGCTGCAATACTTGCGCGGGATAAAAAGACAGGGGTAACGGTGCAGCGCATTGCAGCCGAAATGGACGCAGGGGACATAGCCGCGCAAGAGGCTATTCCGCTTGACGGCACGGAGCGCGCCGACGAGCTTTTAGAAAAGCTTTCTGTTTTGGGAGCTGGCCTTTTGCCGCAAGTGCTTGAAGGAATAGAGCGCGGCACACTGCGCTGCCGGCCGCAGGAAGGCGAGGCTTGCTATTGCCGCCTAATAGAAAAGAAGGACGGCGAGATAGACTGGAAAGAGAGCGCCGAAGAGATAGAGGCAAAAGTAAGGGCGCTTGCCCCCTGGCCCGGAGCCTTTACTAGGCTTCCTTCAGGCGGCGGGCTATTGTTTATACGCAAAGCCTCTGTCTGCAAGGGCGGGGAAAGCCTTCCTGAAGGGGAGGCGGGCGCGGTTTTTGCCGGCAAGGGCGGCTTGCTTGTGCTTTGCGGCAAGGGCGCGCTTCGCGTTGAAAGGCTTCAGCTGCAGGCGCGGCCTGAGATGGACTTTAGGGCTTTCCTTAACGGGAACAAGGCGCTTCTTCCCAAGCGCTTTGGAGGGGAGATAAGGCAATAATGTTTTTTGACTTTTTTTTGGTTAGAGCTTCAAACTTTCTAGACGTGTTTCGCGAAAACGCAAGGGTAATACTCGTTACAGCGCTTGTGGTGCTGGTTGTAGTTGGCGCGGCGTTTGCGCTCGCGTTTTTTACGGTGATTGAAAGCGCCGAAAAGGTTATGGTGCCAGAGGCTGAGGGCAAGGAGCTTGCAGAGGCGCTGATTGAAATGCAGGCGCGGGAGCTTTACCCGCAAGTGCAGCTTCGCTACTCCGAGCGCCCTGAGGAGCGGGGCCTTGTTTTGGAGCAGGACCCGAAGGCGGGCGCGATTGTCAAGGCGGGAAAGAGGGTTTCCCTTGTTGTAAGCCGCGGCGTTATTATAGACCGTGTGGAAGACTTTATTGGGCGGAACATTAACGATGTTAGGGTTGACTTGCAGGCGCTTTTTACAGCGGGCTCCGTTCCCTTGCTTTCTATAAAGGAACCCGTGCTTTACAGGGCGAGCGCAGAGCCCGCGGGCACAATCCTTGAGCAAGACCCCGCGCCCGACACCCCGATTGGCGATCCCGTGCAGGTTTCCCTTGTTGTAAGCCGCGGTCCTGAAAGCGATGAGGCTGTCGTGCCAAATGTTATCGGAATGTCAATCGCGGAGATTATCCGCCTCATGGAGCAAAGCGAGCTGGCCTTTAGCTTTACGGCGCGGCTTGCCCAAGTGGGGGAGACGGCGGGCACTGTGGTCTCGCAACAGCCCGCGGGCAACACCCGTGTGCAAAGCTTTGGCGTGGTGGAGGCTGTAATTGCCGTGCCGGCCGTTGCCCCGCGAGGCTATGTGTATGGCATTTTTAGCGAGGAGCTGCCGGAATACCCCTATCCTTTCCAGATTACGCTGGAAGTTATCTCGCCTTTGGGTGAGAGGAGCGAGTACGCCTCTTTTAGGCATCCCGGCGGCCATCTTTCCGTTCCCTATTTGCTTCCCGAAGGGAGCATGATAGCCCTTAGCGTGCTTAACAGGGAGGCGCTCTCGCGCCAAGTTGAAGCGGTAAGCGTAGTGCAAGAGGAGACGCTATGACGGAAACCCAAGAAGAAGCGCCCGCCTGGGTTAAATGGGACAAGAAGTTTGAGCTTGGCATTCCTACCATTGACGAGCAGCACAGATACTTGGTGGGTCTTTGTAACCAGCTCCACGAGGAGGTCATGTGCCGCAGGTCGTCTGAGGGGAGGACATGGCGCGTCGCCCTTTCTGACGCGTTGCGTGAAACTGTAAACTACACAAAGACGCACTTTCTTCTGGAGGAAAAGCTTATGGCGGCGGCGGGCTTTGAAGATATGCCTGCGCACAAAAAGCGCCATCAGGAGTTTATAGAAAAAATCAGCTCAATGCTTTCGTCCTTTGACCAGACAAACCTTCAAGGGGCACTTGACTTTTCCAAGTTCCTGTACGAGTGGATTCTGGAGCATATAGCCTACGAGGACAAGCTCTACGTGAAGGCGGTGCTTCAGTACCTTGCCTCGCGCAGGTAGAAACAGGGCGCAGATATGACGCAGCAAGACGAAGACCTTCTTGTGTGGGACAAGAAGTTTGAGCTTGGCATTCCCACTATTGACGCGCAGCACAGGCGCCTTGTGGAGCTTTGCAACAGCCTTTACCAAGGCATAATCAGGCAAAAAAGCGAGGGCAAGGCGGGCTGGCAGGCGGCGCTTTCTGAAACCTTGCGGGAGACGGCGGGCTATATCCTAATCCACTTCCGCGACGAGGAGAAGCTGCTCAAGGCGATAGGCTACGAGCAATTCGCGGAGCACAAGCAGCGCCACCAGGAGTTTGTCGCCAAGACAACGGAGACAATCTCCAGTTTTGACAAGGCGACATTCCAGACGGCGTTTGACTTTGTGAAGTTCCTTTACGAGTGGATTTTGCGCCACATCGCCTACGAGGACAAACTCTACGTGAAGGCCGTAAAGGAGTACATGGCAAAGCGCGAGGAAAGCAAGTAAAAAAAGACCGGGCAAGCATTGCCGCCCGGCCTTTCCGCATTAGGAGCGCCGCCTAAAACACGGGGACAACCTCTCCGTTGGGGTAGCGCTCGGCTAAAAACGCGCGCATCTTCTCGCTCCTCAAGGCGGCTACAAGCGCCGTGATTCGCGGGTCGCTTTCGTTTCCTTCCTTTACAACAATAACGTTGACGTAAGGCGACTCCGCGCCCTCAACAAAAAGGCCGTCAACGCTTGCAATGAGCCCCGCGGGGATCGCGTAGTTTCCGTTGATTACAGCCGCGTCAACGTCCGCAAGCACGCGCGGCAAGGAGGCCGCCTCAATCTCGCGGAACCTTAGGCCCGTAGGATTGTCTGCAATGTCAAGCGGGGTGGCGGTAATCCCCGCCTCATCTTTAAGCGTGATAAGCCCCGCCGACTGGAGGAGCAAAAGCGCCCTGCCCTCGTTTGTAGGATCATTCGGGATTGCCACAGTGCCGCCTGCAAGCTCTGAAAGCGAGCTTATCTTGCGCGAATAAAGCGCCA
>CAYSMG010000112.1:0-4199 GCA_964432045.1 uncultured Eggerthellaceae bacterium | reverse complement strand
CGTGCCTGTGGCCACCAGCTCTTGCGAAAGAGCAATGCGGCGAGTCGTCAAAACAGCAAGGCAGGCCTTAAGAGAAAGCCCCAGCTGAGCACTCGCAGCATGAACGCGCACAGCAGCGCTCAGTGCAGCAAGCGCTTCCTCCCTTTCCGCTGGGCTAAGGCGCAAATTCGCCAAAATCCAGCGACGCGTAGCCTCAAGAGCTGCCTCAAAATCACCCTGGGCAAAGGTTGCCATTATGTCACGGTGGTCTTCATGTGCAAAGGCGGCAAGATCGGTGTAAATATCTTCGGCTGTTTGTGCTCGACTACTGCGAAAGCGGCTATCGCAAATGCGTGCTGCCGCCAAAGGAATGGCCGAAAAGGCGCTGAGGGCGTAATCTGCAGCTAAACGCACCTCGGGACGCTTGCCCTCACTTGCCTGCAGGGCAAACTGCACAAGCGCACACCAGGCTTGTCCAAAGGCCGTATGCGCAAAAGGCATACTCGCCTTCAGCCTGACTGACACCCCCGCTTCATGCAAGCGCGGTGCCAAGCGCTCAAACCACTCTTGAGGTTTGGGAGCAACAAGAGCAAGCTGCGCTTTTGGATGCTGGTCAAAGTAGGTAAGCAGCTCTTGAGCCACCAGCTTGGCCGAGGCATAGGCCCCCGAAGACAGAATAAAATTTAGCGCCCCGCTAGCCTGTATGGGGTGATCAAAATCGGGCTTAAGCAGGTATGTTTGAAGGGCAGCAAGCTCTTCTGTGCACGCAGGGTCGCTTTCTTCTTCCCAGCTTAGTTCAAGTGCCGTAGTAGCCGCCGCTTGCAAAAAGCACTCCTGAGCATAGGTAAGAGAAACATCAAGGCTTAAAATCCGCCAATTGCGAAGAACCCCCACCTCTTGAAGAAGAACTTGCGCCTGGGTAGCTTCCACCAAGTTTTGCTGAGACAAAAGCTGTCCATAGCAGCTAAACAGCTCGCCGAGCTTTCCCGCCCTGCCCCCTAGATGACCCGCCTTTTCAAAGGCCGCAAAACCCTCGCGAGCTGCCCGCTGAAAAAGGCGCAGATAACCGGGGGTATCAAGCCCAAGCTGGCAAAGCTCGTCTGCCCTGCGCAACATCAGCTCGCGCTGCAAGTTGTTCACCAAACGGCGGCCATCGCCCCAAAGCTCCCACAGATCAGCCAACCAAGAATCGAAGCTTGACACGCCCAGACCAAAGCCAATACCCGCCTGGGCAAAAACCCGCTTCCATTCGCAGGCTTGATCATAAGAGGACACCAGCACCATAATGCGGGCATTTTCTGCCTGCCAGCTTTGCAGCAAGTCGAGAGCCTTGCGCTTAAGCGCTAACCGCGATTGATATGAAACACGTTCAAATGACATGACAAGGATTATACCTTGCCACCCCAAGTACTAAGGTGCTAGTTCTCGGCGTCGAATAAGCGATAGTACTGCACAATAGCCAAGTCTGAATAGGCCTGGGAAACCTCGCTCTCGCTTTCTTCCCCATGCCAGTACCAAGCACCCTCAGCATCCTGATAAGCACACAGATTAATGATTGGCATAAGTTCTTGGATCTGACTTAAGAAAGCATAGTAGTTATCCAAGGGCAAACCCGCCAAGTTAAGCACCTCAAGCCCTAGGTAATTTAGACTCAAGTCAAGTGTGTTGCCCACCCCAACGGCATCTTGAATATCCTCGCTGTTGGTCCATATCAAATACGGAGTAATGTAGCGCTCTTGGACTTGAATGATATCCATATCAGAGGTGCTTACCCCAAAGGAAGCCTCGGCCAAAGTGTCAGCGAAGCCCGGCTGATGGTCTCCAAACATACACACTATCACCGGTTCATCCAAGTCACGCAGCTGGTCAATAAAGGCAATAAACTCAATATCTGACTGCTCTATGCAGCTAACATACTCGCTCACCTCGGCATTCTCTTCGCCATCCACTGTGATACTAAGCTGCTCATCTTCGGAAAGCAAGCCGGTGTTATAACCGCTGTGATTGGCTATGGTGACATCGAAGATAAATTGCGGCTCATCACTGGAGGTGAGCAATTCAAGCACCTGATCGTAGGTCTCTGCATCGGTAACTAAGTCACGACGTGTTTGCGCGTCTTGGAAGCTTTCAATATCGTAGAAGGCATCGAAACCAAACTGGGCATATATTTTATCGCGCTGCCAGTTTGTCGCCACTGCAGGGTGAATAGCGCTGGTGGTATAGCCCAAATCCCCAAAATAGGAAGCGAGGTTTTCCACACCGGTAAGGTTGTAGAGTGTATAGGGATAGATCCCTGTACCTAAGAGTCCAAGACTACATCCGGTAAGCAGTTCGAATTCACTGTTACAAGTACCACCGCCTAGGGCCGACACATAGGCATTGCCTGAAAGCAAAGCTTCATCGCTTAAGGCAAGCGTGCGAGTCGGACCTTCATAGCTATCGTCAACCGCTGAATAACGGGAAATATCGGAGAAGGTTTCGTTCATGATGATCACGACCGAAGGTAGCTCAGAAGAGGCCTCTCTGCTGGTAGATGTCGAATCCTGGGATGATGTAGCGGCAAGAACGCTACTGTTCGTCGCTGTAGAGCTTGCAGCATACTCCTCAGCTGCTTCCTCTTGCAAGGCCTGCGCCGCTTCGACCGAATAACCCTCGGGCGCATCGGGCACCAGCTGTTGAGCCCGCTGTAAAAAGCACAGAAGCATGCCCTGTTGACGACATGAATCAAGACTGCTCCATACATCAATCGTGCAATTTAAATTCTCTTCAATATCAGAGACATTAAACCACACCACCCCGCCAATGGCTAAAATCACCGCAAGTGTCAAGTTGACAATCAAACCTTTAATGCTGAGTTGTCGCGCCGGTAAGAGTGCGAAGATACAAGCAATAACCTCCAGCAGTATAAGAGAAAGAAAAAACCTTCTATCAAAAGCATAAACATAGCCGCCGCTTACATCAGCCGCAGTATCCAGCGCTGCCAGGTCGGCGGGCAAAATGGGTTGACCTCTAAACTCAACGACAAAGTGATTCGCCACGCCTGCCACAAAGCACAGAAACAAAAAGACTCCCAAAGAGGTTTTGCTGCGCTGCCCCAAGAAGAAAATAAAAGCAGCGACGACCGCACAAAGCGCACAGCCCACAAACACATAGTAGGGAGCCATAGATGCGAGCTCTGTGTTGTAGGGAAGTTCCATAAGCAGAAAGCCTGCCGGAACACACAGCGCTGCCATCGAATAAAAGGCCAGTCTTGAAAGCCTCTTTGTACGCAGGATTCGACTTTGCACAAAGGCCTGCACCTTAGCCCGGCGCACCTTAAGCACAATATAGAGAACTAAAAGCACCACTGCTAGGATCACTAGCTTCGGTGACGCTGTTACTTCAAACACTACTTTTCCCTATCTGCCACACCCCGCAGACCAAGCCCGAGAAAGGCATTCCCACACAAAGCCTCCCTCTTCTGATTCTCAGCTTAAGCCTTAGTCTGCGTAAGGGCGGTTTGTAAAAACAAGGGCCATAGGCCAAAAACAAAGCAAAGCGCATTCTACATTGAAGTAGGCCAATATACCTCAAAGAAGCTTATGCTCAGGAGTAAAACCAGAAGACTCAAGGAAGGCAGCAAAATAGGCTCCCGTTTTTGACCGGCTTGTGCTACCATAACTGCCGCTGTTGAAACAGCTTACGGGATGTGGCTCAGCTTGGTAGAGCGCTGCGTTCGGGACGCAGAGGCCGCAGGTTCAAATCCTGTCATCCCGACCATGAAACCAAAGGCCAGGTGGACATGTATCTCCTGGCCTTTCGCGTTCTAAAGCTTAACCCCTAAAGCTTATGCTCTTAAGGATTAAGAAAGGCTTATCAGCCCCGATCTACGGATAGATGAGACAACACGAGCAGGGGCTCACAATGCTCTACTCATATTCTCGTCTGTATGGGATTGAAGCTCCCGTCCTTGTCGATTTCTAAAACCAAAAAACCCGAGGCTTCTACATTGCTGCAGAGACCTCGGGTTTTTGCTTTAGATTTCCTTGCGTAAGGCTCTGTAAGGCTCACTTACGTAAATGCCAGTAAGACTTACTTGAAAAAGCCCTCATAGTTATGCATCTTAAGCTGACTTTCCACCTTGCCCATAGTATCAAGCGCAACACTGATCATGATCAGGATGGATGTACCACCAAAGGCCTGAATAAGCTGGTTATTGGTGAAGTAGAACAAGATGGTAG
>CAYSMG010000111.1:0-4250 GCA_964432045.1 uncultured Eggerthellaceae bacterium | reverse complement strand
GAAGTACTTTACGCCGCCTTCAAAGATGGGTTGATACAAGTTGCCCGGCACGTTTTTATACAGCCCCTCTCCACTGCGTTCAGAATGTCCCATTTTGCCAAACACACGACCGTCAGGGCTGGTAATACCCTCTATGCAAAGCAGCGAGCCATTGGGGTTGACCGCCAAATCATAAGAGGGCTGACCGGCTTCATCAACATATTGGGTTGCCACCTGACCATTTTGTACCAGCGTATCCAAGAGCTGCTGGGGCGCCACAAAGCGACCCTCACCGTGGCTTATGGCCAAGGTGTGCACATCGCCCACCGCACACTGCGACAACCAGGGCGATAGATTCGACGCCACGCGCGTGCGCACCAAACGGCTCTGATGGCGGCCAATGGTATTGAAGGTAAGAGTGGCACAGTCGGCATCCATGGGACGGATATCACCATAGGGAACCAGCCCCAGCTTCACCAGGGCCTGAAAACCATTACAAATGCCCAGCATTAGGCCATCACGCTTCTGTAGAAGTTCGCGCACCGCCTCGGTGACTTCGGGCGCACGGAAAAAGGCAGTGATGAATTTCGCCGAACCATCGGGTTCATCGCCACCGGAAAAGCCACCGGGGATCATAACAATCTGGCTTTGCGAAATGCGTCGGGCCAGTTCATGGGTACTTTGCGTCACAGCATCGGGTGTTAGGTTGTTAATCACAAAGACATCGGTCTCAGCACCGGCGCGCTCAAAGGCGGCGGCGGTATCATATTCGCAGTTGTTGCCCGGAAAGACCGGGATAATAACGCGCGGACGTGCTACTGCCGCACCGCTAAACACATGCACCTTAGGCGCCGTGAAGGACAAAGGCTCAAGGCTTGGAGTGAGCGCAGTACCTTCGCCCCTAGCTTCCTTTAGATCCTCTTCACTTCCCGTATTGCGATAGGGAAAGACGCTTTCAATGCCGCCTTCCCACAGCTCTTGCAGTTGCGCTAAGTCAAGACGCTCGCCACCCAGCTCAAGCACATAGTCTTCGGTGGTAAAGCCCAGCTCTTCCACCCGCACGGCCTCACTGTGTTCTGGAATAGATGCACCTTCGGCAAGCTCAAGAATGAAGCTGCCATAGCTTGGTTCAAAAAGCTCATCTACAACCACCTGCGAGCTAAGACTTAGCCCCAGCTGATTGCCCACACACATCTTAAACAGGGCTTCAGCTGTCCCGCCGTAGGTCGGTGTCGCAATAGCCAGCGCCGCAGCATTTGCTGCAAGCTGCTCTGCTAAATCGAAGGTTTCTAAGAGGGCCAAAGCCTCAGGCCGCCAATCAGTTTCATAGCGCGCTGGCACAAGACGCACTACCCTATGACCTGCACCTTTAAACTCAGGGGAGAGCACCTCATCAACCTTACCTGTAGCCACTGCAAAGGAAATAAGGGTGGGTGGCACATCAAGATCCTCAAAGGAACCGGACATAGAATCCTTGCCACCAATAGCGCCCACACCCAAATCTACCTGAGCCATTAAAGCACCCAGAACCGCTGCTACCGGCTTGCCCCAACGATCAGCCTCACCGCGCAGCTTTTCGAAGTATTCTTGGAAGCTTAAGTACATGGTTTTGCGTGAAAAGCCGGTCGCAATAAGTTTGGCCACACTTTCTACTACCGAAAGATACGCTCCAGCAAACTGGTCGCACTCCATAAGATAGGGGTTAAAGCCCCAGGCCATAGCCGAGCAGCTCCTCGTTTCGCCAAACACAGGAAACTTTGCCACCATGGCTTGTGCAGGCGTAAGCTGGGTTTTGCCGCCAAAGGGCATGAGCACCGTAGCAGCACCAATGCTTGAATCGAAGCGCTCAGAAAGTCCCTTGTTCGAACACACATTCAAGTTGGTCAAAAGCGCACCCATGCGATCTGTCAGGCTGCCTTGCTGCCAAGCATCGGGCACGCTGTAGCTACCACGAGCTTTTACCTGGGCCTTTTGATGCTTCGGCGCACCATTGCTAGCCAAAAACTCACGTGAGAGGTCCACAATGGTGTCTCCCTGCCAGCTCATACGCATGCGCGGCTCTTCGGTCACGCGAGCCACCACTGTCGCTTCAAGGTTTTCCTCGCGCGCGTAGCCTAAAAACTCATCGACATCGGCCGCGGCAAGCGCCACCGCCATGCGCTCCTGGCTTTCAGCAATAGCAAGCTCGGTGCCATCAAGGCCTTCGTATTTTTTGGGAACAGCATCAAGGTCAACTGCAACACCATCACACAGCTCGCCAATGGCCACACTCACCCCACCAGCGCCAAAATCGTTGCAGCGCTTAATGAGACGGCAGGCATCGCCCCGGCGAAAAAGACGCTGCAGCTTGCGCTCGACCGGCGCATTGCCCTTTTGAACCTCGGCTCCGCACTCTTCCACGCTGGCAATATTTTGCGCCTTGGAAGACCCGGTCGCCCCGCCAATACCATCGCGACCAGTGCGACCACCCAGCAGTACCACAAGGTCTCCGGGGGCCGGACACTCACGCCGCACGTTTTTCGCCGGAGCAGCACCTACCACCGCCCCTACTTCCATGCGCTTGGCCACATAGCCTGGGTGATACACCTCGTTCACCTGGCCGGTTGCCAGGCCAATCTGGTTGCCGTAGCTGGAATAGCCAGCCGCTGCCTCGCTCACTATCTTGCGCTGCGGCAGCTTGCCGGAAAGCGTTTCTTCCACCGGCGCCCGAGGATCGCCCGCACCTGTAAGGCGCATGGCCTGGTATACATAGCTACGACCCGAAAGCGGGTCACGGATTGCGCCACCTACACAGGTTGCCGCCCCGCCAAAGGGCTCTATTTCGGTGGGGTGATTATGCGTTTCATTCTTGAACAAAAACAGCCAGTCTTCATCTTGGCCATTAACCTCCACCTGCACCTTTACCGTACAAGCATTAATTTCATCCGACTCATCAAGGCCGGTCAGAACACCTCTGCTCTTAAGATACTTCGCTCCGATGGTTCCCATATCCATAAGGCAGATGGGTTTTTCATCCCGACCCAGTTCGCGACGCATTTCCAAATACTTTTCGAATGCCTGCTGCACCACTGCATCTTCAATTTGCACCTCATCAAGTACGGTGCCAAAGGTGGTATGACGGCAGTGATCCGACCAGTACGTATCTACCACTCGCAATTCGGTAATAGTGGGGTCGCGCTGCTCTTCGTCACGGAAATAGCGCTGGAAAAATTCGATATCTGCCAGATCCATCGCCAAGCCACGCTGCGCAATAAGGGACAGAAGACCCTCTTGGTCAAGCTGGCAGAAACCCTCAAGCACTTCAACAGGAGCAGGAGGCACTATCTCCATTGCAAGGGTGTCGCGCACATCCAGTGAGGCTTCGCGGGCCTCCACTGGGTTGATGAGGTAGTGTTTAATGGCATCAAGATCAGTGGCAGAGAGCGCACCTTCTAAGATATAGACCTTTGCCGATCGTACTTCAGGCCGTTTCCCCTGGCTAATAAGCTGAATACATTCGCTGGCGGAGTCGGCACGCTGGTCAAACTGTCCCGGCAGATACTCAACCGCAAACACCATCGCATCTTCGCTGGTAGTAGGAAGCGTGCGGGTGGCAAGGTCGGTTTGCGGCTCACTGAACACCGTAGGAATGCACTGTTCGAAGAGCTCAGGTGAAATGCCTTCCACATCGTAGCGATTAATAAGGCGCAGGCTTTCAAGGCCCGCTATACCCACAATGGATCTAAGTTCGCTTGCCAAATGGCGCGCTTCCACGTCAAAACCGGGCTTTTTTTCTACATAGATGCGCGAAACCATAGCAGGCATCCTTCCTTTGCACATGCTTTTCCCTGATGGAACCATCATACGATACTGCAGCCGCAGCAGGTGCGAAAGCTTCTCTTTTTGTGCCGAGCGCAGATTCAATCAAGCTAGGCCCAGACACTTAAGTCCAGACCGGATTGGGGGGTTCGTAGAGCGTGTCGCCTTGATGGGCTATATGGGTTCAAGCATTGATCGAGGGGCGAGGGTGAAATTTGGAAATTGAGTTCCTAAGGAATTGAATTCCTAAATTTGGGGGCGCACCAGGTCTTGCAGCAGCGAAAAACCCATGTAAAGATGTTTTGACAGGTGGCGGGGCGCCATGTCAGGCTCTTTTGACAAGCGTCAAGGCACCATGTCAAGTCCTTTTGATGGCACACAAACGGTTCGCGTGCCACGATGCGCACGTAAGCTTGCTCGAATACGAAAGAAGGGAAAGACGTGGAGGCAGGAAAAGTCATACAGAGGCTTCG
>CAYSMG010000110.1:2340-4252 GCA_964432045.1 uncultured Eggerthellaceae bacterium | reverse complement strand
CGCAGGTGTGGCTTCCAATAAAGCCGGCACCGCCGGTTACTAAAATGCTTAGTTGTTCGTGTGCTTTTGCAAGGCTTTTATTCGCCATTGAGGTCCTCTCCTTAGGTGGCGGGTATTTAGTGGCGGTAGGTACTTAGTAGGTGGCAGGCATCCGGGCATCCGGGTGTTCCGGAGGATCCGGATACTCTGGGCACCCCGGGTACTCAGCCGACCTATTGTATGTTAGTTGTGCGCTAGTTTGACAAGCTTAGTTTCCCGCCAGCTGTCGCACGCGAGCGCTTGAGCGCTCAAGCTGCTCAATTGCTGCCTTAAGGGCCGCTAAGTCGGCTTCAGATACCTTGTCAACCTTTTTCGCTAAGAGCTTTTGAAGCGCGGCAATATCAGCCTTGACCTGCTTTTTCTCGTTTTTGTCAAGCTGTTTGCCGGCGGAGGAAAGCGCGCGGTTTGCTTCATCGGCCAGCTTTTGACCCTCAATGCATTTTTGTAGCGTCTCGCGGCGGACGCCATCCTGGGCCGCATAGGTTTCAGCGTCACGAATGGCCTGCTCAATTTCAGCATCAGACATGCGCTCGGAATCGTCGATGGTGATGGACTGTTGCTTGCCAGTATCAAGGTCTTTTGCCGACACCGTCAGAATGCCGTTGGCATCGATATCGAAGGTAACTTCAATTTGGGGCACGCCGGCAGGTGCACGCTTAATGCCCTTAAGGCGGAACTTGCCAATGGTTTTGTTGTCGCGCGCCATAGGACGCTCGCCCTGCAAGACGTGAATTTCTACGCTGGTCTGAAAGGCTGCAGCCGTCGAGAAAATTTGCGAGTAGTGCACCGGCAGGGTGGTATTGCGTTCTACCAGGCGCGTTGCAACACCGCCTACTGTTTCAATGGAGAGGCTTAAGGGCGTGACATCCAAAAGCAAAATGCTGTTTGCCTTTACAAGGCCCGTTGAGCTGCCCGAGAGGGTGGAACCCTGAATAGCTGCCCCGGTGGCTACACATTCATCGGGGTTGATAGAGCTTGAGGGCTCTTTTCCAGTAAGACTGCGCACCTTTTCTTGGACGGCAGGGATGCGGGTAGATCCACCTACCAGTAAAACGCAGCCCAGCTCCGATGCGGCAATACCGGCATCGTTGAGCGCATTGGTTACCGGCCCTTCGGTTCTATCCACCAAATCGCGGGTCATCTGGTTGAAAGCCGCACGGGTGAGGGTGGTTTCAAAATGGATAGGACCTTGCGGACCCTGTGCCAAAAAGGGCAGGTTGATACGGGTGGTGTCAAGTGAGGAAAGCTCAACTTTGGCATCGCAGGCTGCTTCACGCACACGCTGCAGTGCTGCCGGCTCACGACGCAGATCAATGCCGTGGGTGCGCTGGAATTCCTCTAGGAGGTGATCGGTGACGCGGTCATCAAAGTCATCGCCCCCAAGGTGGTTATCGCCTGCGGTGGCTAAAACCTCAATCACGTCATCGCCAATTTCAATAATAGATACGTCGAAGGTGCCGCCACCTAAGTCATAGACCATTACCTTTTGCGGAGTGCCATTGTCTAGACCATATGCCAAGGCCGCACTGGTGGGCTCGTTGATGATGCGCAAGACGTTAAGCCCCGCAATGCGCCCGGCATCCTTGGTGGCCTGTCTTTGCATGTCGTTGAAGTAGGCGGGCACGGTGATCACTGCATCGCTTACGGGCTGTCCTAAGAAGGCTTCGGCATCGGTGCGCAGTTTGCGCAAAATCATGGCGGAAAGCTCTTGGGGAGTGTAGCGCTTTCCATCAATGTCACAGCGCCAATCCGTTCCCATGTGGCGCTTTACTGAGCTAATGGTGCGATCGGGGTTCATGGCTGCCTGGCGACAGGCCACTCGGCCCACCAAACGCTCTCCCTCTTTTGAAAAAGCGATAACACTGGGGGTGGT
>CAYSMG010000110.1:0-2240 GCA_964432045.1 uncultured Eggerthellaceae bacterium | reverse complement strand
GTCATGGGGTCTAAGCCCACCACGGTGAAACCCTTTTGCTCGGCTTGCTCCTGATATTCGGTGCCGCTTTGCTGGAACTTGCGCTGTGCCCGTTGGTATTCGGGGTTGTTCGGATCCATGCGTACTGCACGCCGAATCTGTTCAAGTGCCATTAAGGAATTGCCGGCGCCGTCGTTGGCAAGGGCGCTGAGGTAGTACCAACGCGCATCGCGTCCCTTGCTGGTAATAGCATTGAGAATACGTATGGCCTGCTGGAAGTTTTCTGCGTTGATAGCATCTATTGCCGCTCGTATTTCGGGACTGTCAGAAGCGCTTGCTTCGGGGTGAATGGGGCCATTTGATGCTGCGTTTGAAAAGCCGCCAAAGCCAAAGAGGTCGTCGAAATCAAAACCGCCGGTCCATCCGTACTGCCCGCTGCCGCCACTTGAGGCGCCCCCGCCATAGCCGCCATAACCGGCCTGGCCGGTGCTGCTGTATCCGCTGCCACCGTAAGCACTCTGACCACGGCCACCTGACTGCTGGGATGTGCCATAGCCCGAGGCCGCCTGTGCGCGACGATCGCGCGCCTCGTATTTTTCTGGGTTGATGATACGATCGTAGGCCTCGTTGATCTTGTTCATGCGCTCAGCGGCGGCAGGATCATCCGGGTTAAGATCGGGGTGGTTTTCACGAGCCTTTTTTCGGTAGGCCTTTTTCACCTCGTCGGGTGTGGCGTTTGGGGAAACACCTAGCACGTCGTAGGGATTCTCGGTCACCTTATGCGTCCTTCTTCGTCATTTGTGCTGTGCCATTTGGGTCGGCCTTGGCACAAGCGGTGCGTCTAGTCTTTTTTGCCTCCTGTGCATTGCGCTTTTGCCAGATGCCTGAATAAAGCACGCTGCGCAGAAGGTGAAGATCTTGTTCAAGGGGCAGCTTTTCAAATTGCTGAGTAGCGCGCCCTGCGAACAAGATCAGTGTTTCGTCTATGTCTTGCTTAGATAGGGTAAGCCCTGCTAATGGATTGTAGCTGCCTTGTTGCTTATCTCGCTCAATATCACATGCAGCATCCATGAAATAGATGAAACGACCGAGCTGTTCGCCCATGTTTCGTAGGGTTTGCGCCCAGGTGTCTTCGTGGTAAACGAAAAGCTCCCCCAAAAGCTTCCCGAAGCAATTCGCGGCGGCATCGGGGTTGGGATCGATGTCACTTTGCGGGTCAAAGGTGGCTTTTGTGTCGTTTTGCGGGTCAAAGGCAGTCTCGGCGTCACCGTTCTTTGCCTCGCCGTTTTGTGCGTCGTGCTTGCTTTTGGCCTGAGCTTGAGTCCGAGCCTGGGTGTGGGCCTGGGCTTGTTCCTGGGTCGGGGCCTGCTCCTGGGCGTAGGCTTGGACATGGGCCTGCTCCCAGGCCAGGGCTTGGACATGGGTTTGAGCCAGGGCCTGTTCCTCTATGGCCGAGATAGCGGCAAGCCCTTCTTCAATGGCCTGGCACTGCCGGGGTATCTGTTCTTTTACCTCTGCGTAGTGTTTCTCCAAGATTGAGACGTAGAGACGGGCTGAAAGCTTGCGCTCATCAGCCCAGTCGTCCTTTGATTTATGGTAGGCCAGAGCCACGCTTAGCTGGGCAGCATAGGTGGTGTAGCGGGTCTGCACAATGCTTTGGGGTCTCGCTAGATTAACAGGGCAATGTATGGTACTGAGCTTCTGGGGCGGTTCGTATAAAGATCCCAAAAGCAGTGCCAAAAAGGTGAGATCATAGGTTAAGGAGAAGCGACTGAGCTGGCCATAGTCCTTCCTCAAGGTGCGACACAGACCGCAATATGCGCCACGGTAGCGCTGCTTTTCCTCTTCCGATAAGTCTTTAAGATTGGCGCTTACATACCCAAACATGTTCGGTCCTTGGCGAAGTTGAGAAAGCTATCTTGCCAAAAGGAGAAATATCCCTTGTGCTTCATAAGGCCCGCTACGATTTCTTCTCGGTTTGCCAGTGGCACTTAGGGCACCTTACCCGTAGCTTACCCTTGCCCTTTGGGACCGAAAGCACAGCGCCGCAGCCCTTGCATTTGAAGTAGCGGGTGGTGGCGCGGTTGGTCCAAGCCTTACGCATGAGGGACAGGTTTGCCTTGGGCTTTGCGATGATTTTGCACCAGCGCTCGTTTTCTGCCTCGCGTTTGACGATATTTTTGGAAAAGGTACGAATGATTCCTAAGATCATCAGGATGAGCGCCAGAAACCAAAGAAGGTCTAAACCCACAATTACCGAG
>CAYSMG010000109.1:0-4255 GCA_964432045.1 uncultured Eggerthellaceae bacterium | reverse complement strand
TTTCTAATGGAGACATTACTCAGGAAGAATACGAAGCAGCGATAGCTGAACCCTTAGAGCTCAATGTGTCAGAGGTTTCAACCGATGGTATTTATAAGTACCCCTACTTTACTAGCTATGTACGCGATACTCTGCTGAACGATTATGCTTATTCTAGTGACCAGCTCTTCAAGGGAGGCTTGACGGTTTACACCACTATCGATCCCACTATGCAAGATGCGGCTGAGGTTGCCGCTGCAAGCAAGCTTGAGGGTATGAATTCGGCGCTTTCGGTGGCCCTGGTGGCAGTTGATCCCGATAACGGCTACATCAGGGCATTGGTAGGCGGTAAGGACTGGGAGACTTCTAAGGTAAATCTTGCAACGGGCTCAGGCGGAGCGGGGCGTCCGGCGGGCTCCACCTTTAAGGTATTTACGCTGGTGGCAGCGATAGAAGAGGGCATAGACCCCAATACTACCTATGTGAACTGTAGTTCTGTTGCCGAACTTCCTGGTTGGACGGTGCATAACTTTAACTATTCAAACTATGGGACGCGTACCATTGCTCGGGCCTTGGCGGTTTCATCTAATACAGGCTTTGCGCGCTTGGCAATGTCAATTGGTCCAGAGAATATTGTTGACGTGGCTCAGCGTATGGGTATTACCTCTGATTTGGTGGCAGAAGGTGGCTTGACTCTTGGTGCCGACTCTTCGCCGGTTACTCCTTTAGAGATGGCATCGGCTTACGCCACTATTGCCAATGGTGGGACCTATTACGAACCAACTCCCATTTTGAAGGTGGAAGATGCCGATGGCAATGTGCTCATTGATAACACCAACCCCACGGGAACAGAGGCCATCAGTGCCGAGGTGGCCCATGCTGCAACTGAGGTTATGGAGCTGGTAGTGAACTCTTCTGAGGGTACCGGCACAGCTGCTGCTCTTTCAACGGGACAAATAGTGGCTGGCAAAACTGGTACCCAGGAAGACTCTATGGATATTTGGTTTTGCGGTATAACTCCACAGCTTTCGGTGGCTTGCTGGATTGGTGACCCAGACAACCAGGTGGCACCCGGTAATGTGGGCATGGCTGACTGTTTCCACGACTTTATGGAGGTGGCCTTGGCATCATCGGTTCTTGAAGATTTTCCTGATGCCGATGATCCTGAGTACAAGACCTATCTTGATGAAGACTATGACATTTGGCCGGCATCCTACATACAAAGTAGACAAAGCTCTTCGGACGACGATGATGAGGAGGAGGAAGAAGAGGAGGAGGAGTCGGATTCATCCTCAAGCAGCTCCGATTCCTCGGATGATTCGAGCAGTTCCTCAGATTCGGGAGGAGAATCTTCTAGTGAGACAAGCAGCTCATCCTCTTCCTCAGATTCGGGCGGAGGAGAAAGTACGAGCACTGGAGATTCAGGCGGCTAGGCGGCAGAGGGCTGCTCTATTAAGAGCAAGTGTTAGACCTCCATCTTCGCCTTGAGTTTGATACTTGCGTTGATTTGCTTGCTTTGCTTGCCACCTGCTTGCTGCAATAGGCTATGATTGCCCCTGTGTTTTAGTATGGAGCGCCTTTTCAAAGGCGGCATCAACGTTTTAGCATGGAATGTTTGAAAGCCAATAAAGGCGCAGGGCTTCTGAAGCGCCTTTATGGACAGGAGAAGATACGTGAATACTGCATCTACGCATAAGATGGCACTTCGTCTGGCGGCCTTGGCGGCGGTACTGGCAATGCTGAGTGCTTTGCTTGTGGCCTGTAGTGGGCAAAGTGCGACAGAAAGCGCTCAGGAAACTGCAAATAGGCAGTACATGTCACAGGTAAATCAAGTAATGGAAGATTTACAGGCCAGTCTGGAAGACTTTACCGATGCGGTTTCGCGCGATGACGTGGTGGCTATGCAGACTCAGGCAGAAAACGCTCTTGCGGTTTTAGACGAACTTGAGTCAATTGAAGCCCCCGAAGATTTGAGTGATGTTCATCAGTGCTATGTGGAGGGTGCAGATTTGTTGCGCCAGGCACTCAATGACTACGTGTCTTTGTATATCGAAATAAGCAGTGCAAGTGACGATAATCCCTTTGACTGGTCAAGTTATGAAGAGCGTCTTGAGCAGATCCAAAGTACCTACGATGAGGGTATAGCGAAGCTGCAGGAAGGCGACAGTCTTGCTGCGGGTGAGGAGGGGACAAGCAGCACTTCTTCCAGCTCAAGTTCCTCAAATAGCTCGGATGATTCGCAGTCGCAAGATGAAGAGGAAGAGGCCGAAGCCAGCGATACCGAGGCTGATTCCTCCGACGCACAAGACGAAGACGAAAGCGATACCAGCGCAGAGGACGACACTTCAAGCGATAGCGGAAGCGAAAGTGACGACGCTGCCTAGTCTTGACCCTGAGCTCTTAGCGCCAGCTGGTACTACCGAAGCCCTTCGTGCGGCGGTTCTTGCCGGGGCCGATGCGGTCTATTTAGGCTTAGGCGACTTTAATGCGCGACGCGGGGCGGACAATTTCACCCCTGAAACCTTAAGTGAATCCTGCAGTTTTGCCCATCTGCATGGGGTGAGGGTGTACCTCACTCTCAACACGGTGGTCTTGCCGCAGGAAATGTCGGCAGCCTTGCAAACGGCCAGCGCTGCGGTAAGTGCCGGAGTTGATGCCTTTATTGTACAGGACCTGGGCTTAATGTCTTGCCTTGCTCGGGAATTTCCGCAGGTAGAATTACATGTTTCTACCCAGATGAACATTCATAATGCAGATGGCATCCATGCTGCTGCGGCTCTAGGCGCGCGACGGGTAACGCTTGCGCGTGAGCTTTCGCTTGCCGAAATATCACATCTAGCCCAAGAGGCTGCTGCTTGTGGCATGGAGGTAGAAGTTTTCGCACATGGGGCCTTATGTGTGTGCTACTCAGGTCAGTGTTTAATGTCTTCGCTGATAGGTGGCCGTTCGGCAAATAGAGGTCTGTGTGCCCAGGCATGCCGCTTGCCCTATGAGCTACTTGAAGGGCCAAGTAAGTCGGTGGTGCCACTGTCGGGAGAGCATCTACTCTCGCTGCGTGATCTATGCTCGGTTGATTTGCTGGGTGAGTTGGTGGACGCAGGGGTATCTTCCCTCAAAATTGAGGGTCGCATGAAGTCTTCCGACTATGTGTATGCGGTAACACGAACTTACCGAGCGGTACTTGATAGGGTGCTGGATCTGCGCTCATCGGGCAGGCCGGGCAAAGAAGAGGTGCGGGCCAATACAGAAGAGATGCGCGTTTTAGCCGAGGCTTTTTCGCGGGGCTTTACTACAGCTTATTTGGAAGGCCAGCGCGGAAACGAGATTATGAGCTATGGCAGGCCCAATAATCGCGGCGTTTTAATAGGTCGGGTTGTAAAGCTGAGCAATGGTCTGGCAAGTGTGCGCACCTCAACAACCTTGTCAGTGGGCGATGTGCTGGAGTTTTGGACCAAGCGGGGGCACTTCGCCTACACCATAGATGAACTAAAAACCGATGCGCAGG
Organism: uncultured Eggerthellaceae bacterium; assembly: GCA_964432045.1. Classification (GTDB taxonomy): domain Bacteria; phylum Actinomycetota; class Coriobacteriia; order Coriobacteriales; family Eggerthellaceae; genus Aphodovivens. The sequence goes on along the minus strand of CAYSMG010000109.1, from coordinate 771 downwards.
GCAATGTTTTGTTGTGCCCTGAGCGACCTGTGGGCAAGGGCGATAGGGTCTTTCGCGTACGCAGTGCTGCTGATGCCTTTCTTGAGGATGGGGAGCAATCGCGGGTGGCTGTGTGTGGCAGGGCGCGTCTTTCATTGGGCCAGCCAATAGAGGTGGAATTTTCTCTTGACCCTCAGGCTGCCTTGGCAAAAAAGCTTCCTCGAGCACTTGAGATACTTGGCAAAGCCCAGGGTCCGGTGGCTGAACCCGCTAAAACACGCGCGCTCAGTAAAGAAGATGTCTATACCCATATAGATCGTTTAGGTACTACTAACTTTCGTCTCAGCTCGCTTGATATAAGGTTGGATGAAGGGCTTGGCTTAAGCTTTTCGGTTCTGCATCGCTTGCGCGCTGCTGCCCTTGATGACCTGAGCAAAAAGCTTTTGGAAGCCTGGGTGCAGGAGAATAGCTTGACGCAGGAGGCCCCCAGCAGCTTGTCGCAGGAGCTTTCCAACGGCCTGTCGCAAAAGGCTCAGCCACCTTTCTTGCAAGGGGCTGCGCCCGCCTTTGCTGAGTGTCAAGAAGAAACTCAGGCGCAGAACGAAGCTCGACCCCAAGATGAGCTTCGCCTCCAAGATGGGCTTCAAGCGCAGAAAAAGCCTCAGTCTAAAGGGGGGCTCAAACCGGTTCAGGCGCACAGTGCTCTGATAGCTGCCTTGGTAACCAACCCTCTTTGCGCACAAAAAGCCTTAGAGGCCGGGGCTGATGTGGTCTATGTTTCCGCCCTAAATC
>CAYSMG010000108.1:0-4306 GCA_964432045.1 uncultured Eggerthellaceae bacterium | reverse complement strand
CTTAAAGACTAGAGGGCCTTTTTCGCTGCCTCAGCTACCGAAGCAAAGGCGGTAGGATCATTGACCGCCATGTCGGCAAGAACTTTGCGGTCAAGCTCAATGCCCGCCTTCTTCAGCCCGTTCATAAATACCGAATAAGACAGACCATTCAGACGAGCAGCAGCATTGATGCGCGTAATCCACAGACGACGAATCTCGCGCTTTTTGTTGCGACGATCACGATACTGATACTGCAGGGAATGCTGCACCTGTTCTTTTGCAGCCTTGTATGAACGAGACTTTGCGCCATAGTAGCCCTTGGCGCGATTCATTACTGTACGGCGCTTCTTATGTGCGTTTAAAGCACGCTTAACACGAGCCATTTTTTATCACTCCCTCTTGACTTAGCGCAGACCTATATTGCGCGCAACGTTTTTGGCATCAGCGGTAGAGACAGCAGTCTCATGACGGAAGTTGCGCTTACGCTTAGAGCTTTTCTTGGTAAGGATATGGCTCTTGTAGGCCTTGCCACGCATAATCTTTCCAGAACCCGTCACGCGGAAACGCTTCTTAGATCCGCTGTGAGTTTTCATCTTAGGCATTAGATTCCTTCCCTTCTTCAGCCTTTTTTCCTTCGTGTTTTTTCTTTTTCTTAGAAGCCGCAGCCGCTGGCAAAGGCGCTATAAGCATATGCATATTGCGTCCTTCCATCTTGGGCTGGCTTTCAATAACCGCAACATCTTTTAAGTCTTCAGCAAGGCGCTCTAGGATGGTCAGACCTTGTTCGGGATGCGCCATTTCGCGACCGCGGAACATAATGGTGATTTTCACCTTATTGCCCGCTCCAAGAAAACGCAGCACATGTTTTTTCTTGGTGGTGTAGTCGCCTATGTCGATTTTCGGACGAAACTTCATTTCCTTCGTCTCGATTTTCGACTGATTCTTACGTGCCTGCTTCGCCTTGATGGCCTGATCATATTTGAACTTTCCATAGTCCATAATGCGACATACCGGCGGATCAGCTAAGGGTGCAATTTCCACCAGATCAAGCCCCTCGTCATCGGCAATGCGCTGAGCCTGCGCCAAAGGAAAAATACCCAACTGGCTGCCATCATAATTAATCAAGCGGCATTCACGTACGGTAATCTGGTCGTTGAGCCGAGGCTCTTGAGCAGCTATTGCGCTCACCTTCCTTTCTTTGCGGTTGCTACCGCATAAAAAAACCCGCAGCTTCGGACTACGGGTTCGCACAGATAAATCACAAAGGTGACAATATTAAAGCGACCAACCAGCAACCGAAGCGCCGAAGTAGGTGGGAGGTCATTAACCTCCACTTGTTTCACAGCTTTTGAAGTTTACCCTAAGCTTTCTTCTCTACTAAAATTCTCCACAGTATACGCACGTCCTGTAGAAAATGACTGCGGTGGCCTTAGAGATCTTAGGGTCCTAGAAACCCCTCTCATCTCAGTAAGCTAAACGAACCGCAGCCTTAAATAGGTCGACGCGCTTCAAGGGCGCGACTTAGGGTCACCTCGTCAGCGAATTCCAAGTCTCCCCCAACAGGAAGCCCACTTGCCAAACGGCTTACCTCGATGCCTAAGGGCTTAATAATACGAGCAAGATAGGCCGCCGTTGTTTCACCCTCGATATTGGGATTGGTGGCCAAAACTACCTCTTTAATGTCTTCAGAGCCAAGGCGACGCAAAAGCTCGGCAATGTGAAGATCGTCAGGACCAATGCCCTCCATAGGAGAAAGGGCCCCACCCAAAACATGGTAGATCCCTAAAAACACGCCGGTCCGCTCGATAGGAGGAATATCGCGAGGCTCACTTACCACACACAAAAGCGAGGTGTCACGCTTGGCAGAAGCGCAGATATCACAGAGCTCTTCTTCGGCATAATTAAAGCAACGCGAACAGAAATGAACGCTGTCCTTTACCTCTACTATGGCCTGAGCAAGGCGCAAGGCACTTGCTTTATCGGCATTAAGGAGCCAGTAGGCAATGCGCTGAGCTGATTTTGGTCCAATGCCTGGAAGCCGCTCTAACTCATCTAAAAGTTTTTGTATTGCTGGTGCTGCGTGCATAAAGGCGCCGAGAAGCCTATCTCTTAGATCAAGCCAGGAATGTTGAGTCCACCAGTAACCGAACTCAGACGTTGGTTACTCATTTCTGCAACACCCCGCAGGGCTTCGTTTACCGCAGCACAAACCATATCTTGCAGCATTTCGACATCCTCAGGGTCAACAACCGAAGGATCAATCTCAATACTTTGAATGCTCTGGTCACCCAGGGCACAGACCTTTACCACACCCCCACCAGAAGTGCCAGTAAAGCTCATTTCCTTTATTTCGTCTTGTGCTTTGGCAAGCTCGGCCTGCATTTTTTGGGCTTGTTTCATCATGGCGTTCATATTGCCGCCACCGCCACCAGGAAAACCTCCGCGTCGTGCCATGATCTCTTCCTTTCTAAGAGACTTATACCCTAAACTTTTATCTCATATCTTTATTGAAGGGATATGTCTTTGGTGGCAAAGGCCGCCGACCAAGAAACACACCGAGTTATTCTCTCACTTCTTCAAGCTTCACGCCATCACCAAAGCCAGCTTCAAGAATCGCACGTAAGTCATCAAGGTCCACCTCCTGTACCTGCGAGGTATTTTGGCTTACTTGCACCTGCTGGCTTGCTTGTGCTTGCTGGCTTGTCTGCACCTGTTGAGGCTCTTGCCTCTCTTGAGACTGTTGAAATTCTTTTCTCTCTTGACTTACCGGTGCTTGTTGAGCCTTTTGCTCTTGCTGACCTTGCGGTATCTGCTGAGCTTCTTGGGTGGGCTGCTGTGGCTGGACTGCTTGCTGCGGCACAGCAGAAGCGCGCAGGTCTGGCTCCTGCTGAGGATCAAAAGAAGAATAAGGTGTATGGAAGTCTTGCTCCGGGCGCGCCTGTCTTGGCTGCTGTGTTTCTGGCGAATGATAGACTACTTCAGTTTGGATATTTGCCTCAGAGCTAATGTCTAGCCTGTGTCTTCCCTGCACAAAAACAAGGGGGAGCTGCACCTTGCAGGAATGTTGCAGTGCTCTCAGGATGGCATCTTGAACCTCAGGTTTTTGTGCTGCCTTAAAAGCAAAGATATTCTCTGCGGGAAACTCGACAAGAAAACTTTTTTGCCCCGCATCGAAAACCGCCTTGGTATTTAAAAATAACACGGCATAGGCAGCCTTTTCTTTCTTAAGGGCAGCAAGTGCAGCCTGCCACAAACGCTGCAAAGAAGCCGGGTTTGATAAGCGGGCAAGCAATTCTTCGGGAATGGTACCTGATGTCTGGCCCTGCATCCCTGCTTGGTTTTGCGCGCTTATTTGGTCTTGTGTCCCCGCTTGACCCTGCTCCTGGGTCTGGTCCTGAACTCTTCTTCGCCCTTCTTCTGCGACTTCAAAAGCACTGGTATGCTCATTCAAGCTGAATGGCTCAGAGAACACAGCCGCCTCTTCTGCAAAGCTGCGTCTTTCTACCGAAGGCCCACCGGACACTGAAGCCTGGGTGTAAGGCATTGCTTCCCCTGCTCCTGTCGCAGCGGAGTTTGCCGCAGAAACACCCTGACCACAACTTAAACCCTGTGCAAGCTCTTGAGCCTGCATCTGACCTGCCTCCGATAGCGCACTAAGATCTGCTTCAAGCGCCTCAATCCGCTCCAGCAGGGCTTCAAGACTTAGATCAGAGTCAGGGCGTAGCATCTTAGTAAGAGCAATTTCAAAGGAAAGACGCTGGTTGGTCGATGTTTTAAGCTCTGCACTCAGCTGACCTAAAAGATCTAGGAGACGTGCCAGTCTATTCGGAGTAAACAAGTCAAGTTCGGCCTCTAGTTCGCGCAACTCACCCGCACTCACCTCAAGGGCAGCCTCGGTTTCAGTAAGAGAAAACACGTAGAGGTTGCGAATACGGCCCGCCAAATCAAGGACAAACTGCCCAAGATCGGCACCCGTTTCCATAAAGGAAGCCGTCCACCGAAAGCAGGCTGCGATGTCGCGCTTGGCAATAGCTTCAACAATTTCGCTAAGCTCACTTGAATCTAAGGACCCCAGCATGCGTTCCGCTGCCTCGAGGCTAACAAAGCCTTCGGAAAAAGCCATAATCTGTTCAAGTGAGGTAAGAGCGTTGCGCATTCCGCCTTCGGCTCGATGCGCTATAAGGTCAAGGGCTTCCCCTTCAAACTCCACTCCTTCAGAGACACAGACTGCACCTAAGCGGGCGAGTATCGCCTCGTTTGAAATCCGACGAAAATCAAAGCGCTGGCAACGTGAGTGGATGGTTTCGGGAACGCGCTGAGGATCGGT
>CAYSMG010000107.1:0-4331 GCA_964432045.1 uncultured Eggerthellaceae bacterium | reverse complement strand
ATGCCGGTGGTAAAGCACAGCTATCTTCTGAAATCCATTGAGGAGATAGAATCGAGCTTTCGTGAAGCCTTTCATATTGCACGCACGGGTCGCCCGGGGCCAGTTTTGATAGACATCCCTTCAGACATTGCTGCCGAAACTAAGGTCTTTCGCTACCCTGAGACAGTGAGCCTCCCTTCCTACAAGCCAACCTATAAGGGAAATGTAAAGCAAATCAAGGCGGCTGTTGCCCTGCTTGAAGAGGCAAAAAGGCCCATAATCTGTGCGGGTGGGGGCATTATCTCTTCTGAAGCTTCAGAAGAACTGAGTGCGTTAGCACATCGGATGCAAATACCGGTGGTCTGCACCCTTATGGGAAAGGGGGCGCTGCCTGCGACAGAGTCCTTAAACCTCGGTGCGGTTGGTATGCATGGTTCGCGTTTTGCCAATCTGGCCTTGAATGAAAGCGACCTTATTATTGCCTGCGGCACCCGCTTTTCTGATCGGGTGACTGGCCGAATAGACCGCTTTGCTCCTTACGCCAAGCTCATACATATCGATATTGACCCCGCAGAGATTGGGAAGGTACGCGAGGCACAGGTGCCTATTGTAGGAGACTTAAAGGGAGTTTTGACTCTCTTATTCAAACAGGTGGAAGAGCGCAATTCCCGTCCACAAACCTCGGATTGGTTGGCACAAATTAAAGAGTGGAAAACGTGTTACCCCCTTTATGAGCCTGCAGAAAACGCTTGTGATAAAGAGATTCTGCCAGAATATGTCATGCGGGTCTTGTCGGATGCGCTTGATCCCCTAAACAGCATTGTGGTGACCGAAGTTGGTCAGCATCAAATGTGGGCGGCGCAGCATATCCAAAGGGAGCTGCCTCGAACCTTTCTGTCATCAGGTGGTCTGGGAACCATGGGCTTTGGCTTTCCTGCTGCCATTGGAGCTGCCATTGCTCAGCCTGATAAGGCGGTGGTCTGTATAGCGGGTGATGGTTCTTTTCAGATGAATATGCAAGAGATGGCTACCGCAGCTATTCACAAGGCGGCGGTTAAGGTGCTCATTATGGATAACCGCTGCTTGGGGATGGTGCATCAGTGGCAGCGTCTCTTTTGTGATGGCCGCTACTCGGCGACTCTCTTAGACGCGCTTCCCGACTTTGTTCTTTTAGCACAGGCCTTTGGCTGGCAAGCACGGCGGGTAGAACAAGCTAAGGAGCTAAAAGCAGCAATAGAAGAGATGCTTGGGAGTGAAGGTCCTTATTTACTTGATCTTGCTATTTCGCGCGACCAGGATGTTTATCCTATGGTGGCCCCTGACGCTGGTCTTGAAGAGACCATAGGAGCTCTTGATGTGAAAGTCGAGACCCACTCTTTTACTGACGCTCAAGACTGCTTAGGGAAAGAGGCTTAGGTGACAGGGAGGAAGGCTCTGTAATGAGACATGTTCTTTCGGTTTTGGTCGAGAATAAATCAGGCGTGCTTTCCCGTGTAACAGGGCTTATTTCACGGCGCGGTTTTAATATTGAGTCGCTCTCAGTTGGTCCAGCCGAAGACCCAAATCTCTCACGTATTACGGCTATTGTGCGCGCCGATGAGGTTGCTTATGAGCAAATTACCAAGCAGCTGTACAAGCTTATTAGCGTCCATAAAATAACGGACCTTACCAACGATGATGCCATAGAGCGAGAACTTGCTTTGTTTAAGGTAAATGCAAGCCCCGGGCGGCGTAACGAGATTATTGAGATAGCAAATATCTTCCGCGCAAAGATAGTTGATGTGGGGCGAAGCTCTCTTACCATCGAAGCGACGGGTGACGAGGAAAAACTAAAAGGTCTTGAAGATCTCTTTCGCGCCTATGGAATCAAAGAGATGACGCGGACGGGAAAGATTGCTATGAGCAGAAATTCCAAGGACGCTTAGTGGCCTTTTAAAGCGCCTGAACTTCAGTACTTTAGTACCAACGAAAGCAGATACTTGAGGATAATTTGATTTGCCGTGCCTGCTTTGGCAGTTTTATCAGCTTCCAAAGAGCTGCGCTATAATACCTCTGCTGCAGCCGTCTAAGGCCTGCGCTTATTTTGAACCGCCTCAATGCGCCCATGGCTCAATGGATAGAGCAACGGACTTCTAATCCGTAGGTTGCAGGTTCGAGTCCTGCTGGGCGTGCTGAGGCGGTTTTTTATGATGCAAGTTTTGAAAACTGCGTATAAGCAAAGTGAAGTTTTGATGCGGGTATGTAATCATCTGGTGCCTCAACTCTTAAAGGGGGGCACCAAAGGGGGTTGAGCTATGTCGATAAACCTTTCAGGGAGAAGCTTTCTTAAGCTTTTAGACTTTAGCCCAAAGGAAATCAAGTATTTGATTTCCTTATCTCACGAGTTCAAACGTCTTAAGCTTGCAGGAACTCCCCATCGCTACCTTGAGGGTAAAAACATCGTGCTTTTGTTCGAGAAAACCTCAACACGCACCCGTTGTTCCTTTGAGGTGGCGGGGTATGACCTTGGCATGGGGGTAACTTATCTTGACCCTGCGAGTTCTCAGATGGGCAGAAAGGAATCCATTGCTGATACCGCTCGGGTCCTAGGGCGTATGTATGACGGTATTGAGTATCGCGGCTACGGCCAAGACATTGTGGAAGAGCTTGCTGCTTATGCAGGGGTTCCGGTGTGGAATGGACTGACCACCGAATTTCATCCCACCCAAATGATTGCCGATATTATGACCATCGAAGAGTACTTCCCCCAGGGGGTAGAGGGACTCAAACTGGTCTTTATGGGCGATGCCCAAAATAATGTTGCCAATTCGCTGATGGTGGTCTGCTCAAAGCTGGGGATGCATTTTGTGGCCTGTGGGCCAGAAAAACAAATGCCCAGCGAGGATCTGGTAAAAACCTGCCGTGCTCTTGCGGCTGAAAGTGGGGGCTCGGTCACGCTTTGCGAAGATCCCTTCAAGGCCTGCTCGGGTGCCAATGTTATTTATACCGACGTTTGGGTTTCTATGGGAGAGCCTGATGAGCTTTGGGCCGAACGCATCGAGCTGCTAAAACCCTATCAGGTAAGAAGAGAATTGATGGAGTGTGCCGCTCAAGATGCGGTCTTTATGCATTGTCTGCCCGCCTATCATGATACTAAGACCGAAGTGGGGCAGCGCGTGGCAGAAAAGTTTGGTCTAAGCGAACTCGAGGTTACTAACGAAGTCTTTGAAGGACCCCGTTCTATTGTCTTTGATGAAGCAGAAAATCGCATGCATTCCATCAAGGCCATCATGTACGCCACTCTTAAGTAATGAGATTCAAGCTTCAGCTCTGCTGTTGAGATAATTTGAAAGAAGGAAAAGGATCCATGCAAATTCGCGAGCAACTAGAGCAGCTTATTGAGTCCGCTATCAATGCTGCTGGTGCAGAAGGTCTTCTGTCGCTTGATGGGCCAGTCCAAACAGCGCTCGAGCGACCTCGCGACACTGCTAATGGTGACTGGGCTTCTACTCTTGCCTTGCGCTATGCGAAGCAGGCTCACTGCGCTCCACGCGATCTTGCCCAGACGATTATTGATCATCTGCCAGCAAACCAGATGATTCAAAGTGTCGAAGTGGCAGGACCGGGCTTTATAAATATCCGACTTACTCCTGCCGTCTTTCAAGAGGTGGTAAAGGAGATCCGTCTTCAGGGCCAAGACTTTGGGCGCGGCTTAGCAAAAAGTGATGCTGGCAGGATCAACCTCGAATACGTCTCTGCTAATCCCACCGGCCCCATGCATGTGGGGCATGGTCGCTGGGCTGCCTTAGGTGATGCCATGGCGCGCCTTATGCGCCATGCAGGCTATGAGCTTTCTGAAGAGTTCTACATTAACGACCATGGTGTACAAATGGATGTCTTTGCCACCTCTATAGAAGTGCGTTATCAGCAACTTTTAGGCCAAGAAGTCGAGATGCCTGAGGCCTGTTATGGCGGGTCTTATGTGGTGGATATCGCCCAGGGTATTGTTGATAGCGATGGCGATAAGTGGCTTTCTGTCCCTGCTAGCGAACGACACGCGTCCTTTCGCGAGCGGGGTTACTCGCAGATGCTGGGTCTTATGAAAGAGACCCTTTCGGCTTTTGGGGTTCACTTTGATACCTGGTTTTCCGAACGTGACCTTTATAAAGCTGATGAGAAGGGACAAACGGCCGTCAAGCGAGCTCTGCAGGCCATGAATGAAAAAGGCTACCTCTATGAAAAGGATGGGGCTACCTGGTTTCGCTCGACTGCCTTTGGTGACTCGAAGGACCGGGTACTGATAAAGGCTAATGGTGAGATGACCTATTTCATGAGCGATATGGCCTACCACCATAACAAACTTGAGCGTGGTT